>CAYUCW010000003.1:60760-76232 GCA_964443435.1 uncultured Caulobacteraceae bacterium
ATAAAATCTCTATCGGAATTCCTAAAAACCGAAGAAGGTAAAGATTTGGTCGCGGGTTATAAACGCGCGGCAAATATTCTTAATGCTGAGACTAAAAAAGAAGCATTAGACCTTAATACTGCTATTAATTCAGCTATTTTTAATACAAGCCAAGAGCGTGAATTATTCACTGCAATTAATGCAGTAGGTGAAGCACTAGATAATAGTTTAAATCAATTTAATTATTCTCTCGCACTTGCGAAATTATCGGAACTTAAAGCGCCTGTCTATTCATTTTTAGATGGTGTTTTAGTCAATGATAGTGATAAAAATATTAGGTTGAATAGGCTATTAATTCTTTATAAACTTAAAGAATTAATGGCGCGTTTTGCGGATTTTTCAGCACTGCAAGGTTAGATTTTGGTTGATTTTCCTTTGGTGTTGCTGCAATGCAACTCAATATGTAGTACAAATGACTCAAAGGAGACTTCATGACTAAATTAGTATATTGTTTTGGCGCTGGATCGGCTGAAGGCGATGCAAGCTTAAAAAATCTTTTGGGTGGCAAAGGTGCAAATCTTGCCGAAATGAATAAGATAGGTTTGCCTGTTCCACCAGGTTTTACAATCACTACCGAAGTCTGCAATGAATTTTATAAAATTGGTCGCAAATATCCTGAAGAATTAAATACTGATGTTGCCAAAGCAATAGGATTTATTGAAAATATTGTTGGCAAGAAATTTGGCGATGCATCAAATCCGCTATTGGTTTCTGTTCGCTCTGGTGCGCGCGCGTCAATGCCTGGAATGATGGATACGGTTCTTAATCTCGGGCTTAATGATGAAACTGTGATTGGCCTTGCGGCAATGTCGCAAAATCCAAGATTTGCTTATGATTCTTATCGTCGTTTCATACAAATGTATTCAAATGTAGTACTAGAGCTTGAACATCATGTTTTCGAAGACATTTTGGAAACTTATAAAGAAATAAATGATTATCATGATGATACCGAACTTTCGGCTGAAGATTGGCAAGAAATAATCACTAAATATAAAGCCGCAGTTGAATCAGAGCTTGGAAAACCATTCCCTCAAGATGTTCATGAACAGCTTTGGGGCGCAATCGGCGCGGTTTTCATTTCTTGGATGAATGATAGGGCGATTTTTTATCGTAAAATGCATGATATTCCAGAAAGCTGGGGAACTGCGGTTAACGTGCAAGCTATGGTTTTTGGAAATATGGGTGATACTTCGGCAACTGGTGTTGCTTTTACGCGTAATCCATCAACCGGCGAAAAATTATTTTATGGCGAGTATCTTATAAATGCACAAGGTGAAGATGTTGTTGCGGGCATCAGAACACCTAAATCAATTACAAAAGCGCAAAGAATAACAATGAATGAGAATGGCGATTCTTTAGAAGAAGCTTTGCCTGATGTTTATTCGCAACTTGAAAAAGTTTATTTGACCTTAGAAAACCATTATAAAGATATGCAAGATATTGAATTTACTGCGGAAAATGGTAAATTATGGATGCTGCAAACTCGTAATGGTAAAAGAACCGCAAAAGCATCTCTTAAAATCGCGGTCGATATGGTTGATGAGGGGCTTATAACTAAAGAAGAAGCGCTTTTAAGAATTGAAGCAACTGCGCTAGATCAATTATTGCACCCTACTATTTCTGATGATTTTGTAGGTGATGTTATTACGCGTGGACTTCCTGCTTCTCCTGGTGCGGCTGTAGGTGTTGTTGTATTTAACTCAGATGAAGCAGAGCGCCTGTCAAATGAAGGCAAATCGGTAATTTTAGTGCGCGAAGAAACTAGCCCAGAGGATATTCATGGCATGTTTGCGGCGCGTGCAATTGTGACGTCACGCGGCGGCATGACTTCACATGCGGCGGTAGTTGCCCGTGGTATGGGTCGTCCTTGCGTTTCTGGTGCATCTGAAATTAAAATAGACGAAGATTTAGCGCAGTTTAAAGTTAAAGATAGAATTATCAAAGAAGGTGATATTATTTCACTTGATGGAACTTCTGGCGAAGTTTATTTTGGCGCGGCGGATTTAGTTCAACCTGAATTATCAGGTGACTTTGGTAAGCTTATGGCTTGGGCGGATGGTATTCGTAGGCTTAAAGTTCGTACCAATGCTGAAACCCCATACGATGCGCAAATTGCCCGCGATTATGGTGCAGAGGGTATTGGTCTTTGCCGTACTGAGCATATGTTCTTTGAAGCTGAAAGAATTGCCGCGGTTCGTGAAATGATTTTATCTGAAACTTTGGAAGGACGTAAAGCTGCGCTTGCAAAAATTCTTCCAATGCAAAGGCATGATTTCATTGAAATTTTCAAAGTAATGAAAGGTCTTCCTGTAACTATAAGATTACTTGATCCGCCACTTCATGAATTCTTGCCGCATTCAATTGATGACTTGGCTGAGGTATCTTTGGCAACTGGTCTTGATGGTGTTAAACTTCTAGAGCGTTCAAAAGAATTAACTGAAACTAATCCAATGCTTGGTCATAGAGGTTGTAGGCTAGGGATTACCTATCCTGAAATCTATGAAATGCAAGCTAAGGCAATTTTTGAAGCCGCCATTAATGTTGCGCAAACAAGTGGTGAAGCACCAATTCCAGAGGTTATGATACCGCTTATTTCAACTCAAAAAGAGCTTGATATATTAAAAGCGCGCATAATTAAGGTTGCTGAAGAATGTATGTCTCAAGCTGGTGTTAAAATCGAATATTTGATTGGAACAATGATTGAATTGCCTCGTGCGGCTTTAGTTGCTGATGAAATTGCGCAAAGTGCGGAATTCTTCTCATTCGGAACTAATGACTTAACTCAGACCACTTTGGGCATAAGCCGTGATGATTCTGGTCGCTTTATGAATGAATATATTAACCAAGGCATATTTGAAAAAGATCCATTTGTAACACTAGACATTAAAGGTGTTGGTTCTTTAATTCAAATCGCCAAAGAGAAATCTAAAGCGGTTAAGCCTAATATTAAGCTTGGTATTTGTGGTGAACATGGCGGCGATCCTGCTTCAATAGAATTCTGCGAATCTATTGGTTTGGACTATGTTTCATGCTCTCCATTCAGGGTTCCAATTGCAAGATTGGCCGCTGCTCAGGTAATTTTAAAGCAAAAAAAATAGTAAAAATTACGCCAAAAATGCGAATTTTTTTATAAAATTGCAGTTAGCAAGTGCAGCAAAAAAATCGTTTAAAAATAGGGGCTAACGCGTTTAGCCCCTTATTTTATTGGGTTTTGATTTGATGCATAACGTTATTTTAACTTGCTATTAAAAATGCCGCTAGGGTATAAGTACCTATGTCCAAAAGACTAAACGGTATTCTTAATACCCTCGCGCGTGATGCTGCGACCGTATTAGGGACTGTAATTGCAATATGCTTTTTTAGCACGAATGTAATTGCAGAGCCTGTAATTGAACCAATTACTAGCCAAACCGCCACACAAACCATCCCTGAACCTCCAAAAGAGGAAAAGGGTCTTGATATGCAAGAAGCTATTGAAGCGGCTGCATCTCAAATAGCGGCAGTACTTGCCCCTAAACCAATCGTTTTAAGCAATTCAGAACATGATAGAGAAGTTCGTTGTCTTGCTGAAGCTATTTATTACGAAGCACGTGGTGAACCTGAACGCGGCCAATTGGCTGTTGCTGAAGTGGTTGCTAATCGTGTTAATTCTCGCGCCTATCCTAACACTTATTGTGGTGTAGTTCGTCAAAGATCTAGAAATATTTGCCAATTCTCTTGGGCATGTGACTCTAAACGTTCTGCGCCGCGTGGGCCACAATGGGATAGAGCGGTATCAATTTCAAGTCGAGTAATCGATGGTTGGGATCCAAATGTAGTAGGAAATGCAACTCATTTCCATGCAACTTTTGTAAGCCCTTCATGGTCTCGTGTTTTACCTAGAGTAGCCAAAATTGGCTCTCATGTTTTTTATAACGCTAGATAATAAAACCAATTAAAATCTAAAGCCTCAAGCATTAATAGTTTTACTATTAAAATGAATTGCTTGAGGCTATTTTTTTGTCTAATAAGACTAAATGCAAAATATCGAACGTGAAACAAGAATTAAACAATTAAAGTTCAGAGCTTGGCGTAGAGGCTTTAGGGAACATGATTTCTTGATGGGTACTTTCGCGGATGAGTATTTAGAAACTCTTGATGAAACTGGACTTAATAATTTTGATGCGCTTCTAATGGAGCAAGATTGGGATGTTTATTATTGGATTATAGGCCAAATGGAAGCACCTCTTGAGTTTCAAACCCCGATATTAACACAATTACAAACATTTGCTTCTTTGAAAAATACACTTTGGGTTGGTGATATAAAGTCGTAAAATGTCACTTATTTATGAAACTATTGCCAAAGCCAATAATGGCTTAAAAATAGAATCTGTTGCTACTGGCGCGGAAGCTATGGTTGTGGCTGAAGTGATAAAAATTCGTGGCGGTATTGCGCTTTATATAGCAACTGATGATGCCGCTGCGGCTAAATTTGTAAATATTTTAAGCTTTTTTGCGCCTAATCTTGAAGTTTTAAGGCTTCCGGCATGGGATTGCTTGCCATATGATAGAATTGGTCCAGCCGCTGAGATTTCCTCAACAAGGCTTGCAACGCTTTCTTATTTATCAAGACGAAAAGAAAATACACCTTTACTGGTTTTAACAACTGCTTCTTCCATAGTTCAAAAAACCATTCCAAGAGATAGAATTTTAAATCTTGGTTTTGAAACCCGTCCTGGTCGCGAACTTGATATGGATAGTTTGCAAAATTATTTACTTGCAAATGGATATTCAAGAACCGCAACAGTAAGAGAAAAAGGTGAATATGCAATAAGAGGCGGTGTGGTTGATTTATACCCCCCACAACTCGAGCTTCCAGTTCGCCTTGATATGTTTGGTGATAATATTGAATCAATAAGAAGTTTTGATCCTGATTCACAAAGATCTGTAAAACAATTACATTCTTTATCATTAGTTCCAGTTTCAGAGGCAATACTTGATAAAGAAGGCATAAGTCTATTTAGAACAAGATATCTTGAAATGTTTGGCGCACCGCAAGGTGATACTCTTTATGATAGTATTAGTGCCAAAATCCGCAAACAAGGCATGGAGCATTGGCTTCCGCTTTTCCATCAAGAATTAGAAACAATATTTGATTATCTTGGTGAAACGCCGCTTATCTTTATGGAAAATGGCGTTAAATCATCAATTGATGAGAGGCTAGGTCTTGTCAAAGACTATTATGAAGCCCGTAAAGAGCCAGTAAAAAAAGGTTCAAGCGCCTATAATGCGATAAAGCCTGACTTACTTTATTTAAATGCCAAACAGATATGGGCAATTTTAAATTCATTTGATACTCGTGAGTTTTCACCATTTGTTAGTGATAGCTCCGCGCCTTCGGTTAATCTTCATATTAAACAAGCATATAATTTTGCTACAGAACGTGCGGATGCCGGCGTAAATATTTATGACGCGGTAAATGCGCATATAAAGAAATCTGATAAAAAATCTATAATTGCGGCTTGGACAGATGGTTCAGCTGAACGATTAGGCCATGTATTACAAGAACATGGAATGGATAAGCTTTATCCATTACCTAATTTTGCGGCGCTTGAATTAATGCCTAAAGGAAATATTGGTCTTGCCGTATTGCCACTTGAAAATGGTATTTTAACCGAAGAATTAGAAATCCTTGCCGAACAAGATGTTTTGGGTGAAAGGCTTGGCGGTAAAAGAAAAAGAAGGAAGAAGTCAAATTTCCTTGCTGAAGTTTCTTCTTTATCGGTTGGTGATTTAATCGTTCATATTGACCATGGTATTGGTCGTTATGAAGGCTTAAAAACTCTTGATGTAATGGGTGCGCCCCATGATTGCCTTGAGCTTATATATCTTGGTGGTGATAAATTATTTTTACCAGTTGAAAATATTGAATTAGTTTCAAGATATGGAAATGAAGATGCTACCGCAAACCTAGATAAGCTTGGTGGTGCGGCATGGCAATCAAGAAAAGCCAAGGCTAAAAAGCGCTTACTTGAAATGGCGGTTGGCCTTATTAAAATTGCAGCACAGCGCGCAGCGTTTGAAACCGAAGAAATCCTACCGCCTGATGGTTATTTTGACGAATTCTGTGCAAAATTCCCATATGAAGAAACCGAAGATCAATTATCAGCCATTGAAGATATATTAGGGGATCTTGCCTCACAAAAACCTATGGATAGGCTTATTTGTGGTGATGTGGGCTTTGGTAAAACCGAAGTTGCTTTGCGTGCAGCTTTTGTAGTTGCTATGTCGGGAAGGCAAGTCGCGATTGTTGGCCCAACAACTTTACTTGCACGTCAACATTATAAAACTTTTGTAGAGCGCTTTAAGGGTTGGCCAATAAGGGTTCGGCAATTATCAAGACTTGTTGGCACAAAAGAAGCAAATGAAACCCGTGATGGCCTTAAAGATGGCCGTATTGAAATTGTTGTTGGTACACATGCTGTTCTTTCAAAACAAGTTGAGTTTAAAGACCTAGGGCTTGTGGTTGTTGATGAAGAGCAACATTTTGGTGTTAAACATAAAGAAAGACTAAAAGAACTTAGGTCTGATACCCATTTCCTTACTTTATCGGCTACGCCAATTCCAAGAACCTTACAAATGTCGCTTTCGGGCATTCGTGAAATGTCGATTATTGCTACACCACCTGTTGATAGGCTTGCGGTAAGAACTTATGTCACGCCTTGGGATGCTATTACAATTCGCGAAGCAATATTGCGTGAAAAATATCGCGGTGGACAATCATTTATTGTTGCCCCACGTATTGAGCATTTAGATAAAATTATAGAATTCTTACGCGATAATATTCCTGAAATATCTTTCAAAGTCGCACATGGTCAAATGCCGCCTACTGAAATAGAGCCTATAATCAATGGCTTCTACGATGGTGAATTTGATGTCTTATTATCGACAACAATTGTTGAATCTGGGCTTGATATACCTCGTGCGAATACACTTATTGTTTGGCGTGCCGATATGCTTGGTCTTGCTGCGGCCTATCAATTAAGAGGCAGGGTGGGACGCTCTAAAAATCGTGCCTATGCCTATTTAACAATTCCAGACGGTATTCCGATTACTCCGCAAGCGGAAAAAAGGCTTAAAATCCTGCAATCACTTGATACATTGGGTGCAGGCTTTATGCTTGCAAGTCATGATCTTGATATGCGCGGTGGTGGTAATTTATTGGGCGATGAGCAATCAGGGCAAATTAAAGAAGTCGGTGTTGAGCTTTATCAACAAATGCTTGAAGAGGCAGTTTCAGAAATTAAGCTTGGTTCTGAGTTTGTATCAAATAAAACTTGGTCGCCGCAAATTTCAGTTAGCGTGCCAGTACTTATTCCAGAGGATTATGTACCTGATCTTAATTTACGTCTATCATTATACAGGCGCTTATCTGAGCTTGAGACCGATATAGATAGAGATGGATTTGCATCAGAACTTGTAGATAGGTTTGGTCCTATGCCCCTTGAAGTTATTCACTTAATTGATGTTGCAGGGCTTAAAATGCTTTGTAGGACACTAGGTGTTGAAAAACTTGCCGCTACAAATTCAGGTGCAGTATTGAACTTTAAACAAGATATTGCGCCAGATCCAATGAAGCTTATAAAACTTGTTCAATCTATGCCAGCTATGTTCAGGCTAAGGCCTGATGGTAAATTAGTTTGCAATGGTAATTGGCAATCAGATCAAGCAAGACTTAGAGGATCTAAACTTGCGCTTGAAACAATTATCAAGGCCTGTGATTTATAACGAGTCATGCTAGGTTTATTTTATGAAGTTTAAACCGCAAGAAATCTCACAATCTATTAAATTCGCTTTCAATAATGCGAAAGAGAAAATCGCGGAAAATAAATTTGGAAGTTTAATTACACTTTCTGCAATAGTATTATTTTCAACTTTTGTATTTTTAGCCTTAATCGCGCCATTGGCATATAATTCAAATGGCTTAATTCAAAGCTTTGTAAGTATAATACCTTTTATCGGTATTTTGGCGGCAATAATTATTGGCGCATATACTTTGCTTAAAGTCTGGAATAATAGTGATACACAAGAAAATAAGACTACAATTGCTGAGTCGGCTTTAAAAATAGCCATTAATGAAGCTATTGAATCAGGATTAATGTTTAAAGCCCATAATTATTCAGACTGTTTAATGGGTTCGATTAATAAACGCGCAATTGCAAGCTTTAATATTAAGGATATTCACAATTATTCAATTAGTGTTGTAAGAATAAGGCCAAGCTTTGAAGGTATTCTTATGATTCTTCCAGTTTCAAAGCCATGGCCTTATAAATTACCAACAAATAAAAAGTTAAAAGCAATAATAACAAAGGATTCCAAAGAAGCTTGGGGGGATTGCGATTTATCCGCTTTGATGGCTTCAAGGCTAGAGAAAGCCTATGAGTTTGCAAAAGCGGGTGGTCATATTCCTTTTTTCTATATTGCAAATAATACCGCAGTTTTAAGATTTGAAACTACAGATATTGGTTCTGTAAGCCTAATTGCACAAGAATTTATAAATTCAATCTGTGATTTTTCAAATGAAAATTCTAATATTAAAGAAAAAAATCAGTAATTTTAAAAAGATTGCAGAATTTCAGATTGACCTTTATGCCATTTTCTTACATTAGGCTTTCACAATCGATTAATTGCTTATGGTGATTGTTTGATTGCAAAATTTTAAATGTGCGGTCGTGGCGGAATTGGTAGACGCACTGGTTTTAGGTACCAGCGCCTTTGGCGTGAGAGTTCGAGTCTCTCCGACCGCACCATTTAAAATAAAAAAACTAAAATGGCCTTGGGAAACCAAGGTCTTTTTTTTGTTTTATACGTTTATATGCTTAGAATATGTATAAAGTTTACTCTTCTAAGTGGACAGATTAATTATTTAATGTCATAGGCGCGCATTGAATTTTTTAAAGGGCGGATTCTGAATTTATATCGTCATTTATTGGCAATAAGTCAGAAGCGTTTTATTTGTGGGAAGTAACAATGAAAATTACTGAAAAAGCTAAAGAAGGCTTAAGCAGAGTTTATAATGTGGTTGTTGAAAAATCTGAAATCGCAACTTCATTAGATAAAAAAATTGCTGAAATTGCGCCAACCTTAAATATTAAAGGCTTCCGTAAAGGCAAGGTTCCAGTAAATCATGTTCGCCGTATGTATGGCAAATCAATCATGGCTGAACTTTTGAATGAATTAGTTCAACAAGGTATTGATCAAGCGGTTAATGATAATGGTGTTCGTCCGGCTTCAAATCCTGAAGTTGGTTCTATTGATAACATAGAGTCAGTTCTTGACGGCAAAACAGATTTAGCATTTGATGTAAATCTTGATATTCTTCCTGAGTTTGAGCCGACTGATATTTCTAAAATTGAAATCACTCGTCCTGTTGCTGAAGCTTCTGAAGAAGAAATTCAAACTGCATTAGAAGAAATTGCAAAACAATCTCAAAGTTTTGAAACTAAAACTGGCAAAGCTAAAAATGGCGATGCAGTAATCTGTGATTTCCTAGGTAAAATCGATGGCGTTGCTTTTGATGGCGGTAAAGCAGAAGGTTCACAAGTAACTCTTGGTTCAAATACTTTTATTCCAGGTTTCGAAGAAGCTTTAGTAGGCGTTAAAGCTGGTGATGAGACTGTTATTAATGTAACATTCCCTGAAGATTATGGTGTTAAAGATCTTGCTGGTAAACCGGCTACTTTTGACATTAAAGTAATTGAAGTTAAATCGCCTGTTGAAACTAAAATCGATGATGAGCTTGCAACTAAAATTGGTTTAAGTGATCTTGCGACTTTAAAAGAAGCAATTAAAACTGATATTGAGCGTCAGTTTGCGTCACTTTCACGTCAAAAAGCAAAACGTGCATTATTAGATGCACTTGACACTTCTCATAGTTTTGAGCTTCCTGTGAAAATGGTTGAAGCGGAATTCCAATCTATTTGGGGTCAAGTATCTGCTGATAAAGCTGCTGGAAATACAGATCCAGATGATGAAGGCAAATCAGAAGACGAATTAAAAGCTGAATATAAATCAATTGCAGAGCGTAGAGTTCGCCTTGGTTTAGTTCTTGCCGAAATTGGTCGCGTTGAAAATGTTCAAATTACAGATCAAGAACTAGGTCAAGCGCTTTCACGCGAAGCTTCTAAATATCCTGGTCAAGAGCAACAAGTTTATAATTTCTTCCAACAAAATCCAAATATGCTTGCGCAATTACGTGCACCTTTATTTGAAGAAAAAGTTGTTGATATTATTCTTGCAAAAGCAAATGTAACTGACAAAACAGTAACTAAAGCAGAACTTGAAGCTGATGATGATGAAGCGCCTGCTGAAGCTGCTCCTAAAAAAGCAAAAGCGACAAAGGCTAAAAAATCTGAAGAAGCTGCTTCTGATTCTGTTGAAGAAAAGCCAGCTCCTAAAAAGAAAGCTGCTAAGAAAACTGCTGAATAATAAGCATTACATAACATTTATAAGGCCATCACTGTATTGTGGTGGCCTTTTTTCACAGGTTTTTACCGATATTAAGGCTTTTTTATATTTAACTATATATAGAAATACTATTAATTCACTTGAATTATAGTTTATTGTAATTAAATTGACTAAGGCGCATAAGCGTAAAGATTGAGGAAAAAATGTTCGACGATTTTAAAAATACAGGCGCTTATGGTTTAAATCTTGTTCCTATGGTTGTTGAGCAAAGCTCACGCGGGGAAAGATCTTTTGATATCTTCTCAAGATTATTGAGAGAGCGAATTATATTTGTTTCAGGTCCAGTTGAAGATGGAATGGCGTCACTTATTTGTGCGCAATTATTATTCCTTGAATCTGAGAATCCTAAAAAAGAAATTTCAATGTATATAAATAGTCCAGGCGGTGTTGTTACTGCTGGTCTATCTATCTATGACACTATGCAATATGTAAGATCTCCGATTGCAACCCTTGTTATGGGACAGGCTTGCTCTATGGGCTCGCTTTTACTTGCTGCAGGTGAGCCTGGTTTAAGGGCTTCAACTCCAAATTCACGCGTAATGGTGCATCAGCCATCTGGCGGATTCCGCGGTCCGGCTTCAGACATAGAGCGTCATGCTGAAGATATGCTTGCCACTAAACGCAGGCTAAATGAAATTTATGTAAAGCATACAGGTAAACCATATGAAGTTATTGAAAAAACTTTAGACAGAGATCATTTTATGTCGGCTGAAGAAGCTAAGGAATTTGGTCTTATTGATAATGTTTTTGAAAAACGCGCTGTTACAGAGGTTTAAGCTAACTGTATTTATTTTCTAATTTTTAGACTTTGCTAAGAGTTTAGAAACTAAAAATTGACAATATTGTAATATTACCTATTATAAACCGATGATTACCTCGGTTGGAGGATGTAAATGACTAAGGCCGCTAGTGGAGACTCTAAGTCCACTCTATATTGTAGTTTCTGTGGCAAAAGCCAACACGAAGTACGTAAGCTTATCGCGGGGCCAACTGTTTTTATCTGTGATGAATGTGTCGAATTATGTATGGACATTATTCGTGAAGAGAACAAAACCCAATTTGTTAAATCTAAAGAAGGTGTTCCTTCGCCACAAGAAATCAAAGATGTTCTTGATGATTATGTAATTGGTCAAACAAGAGCGAAAAGAGTTTTGGCGGTTGCGGTTCATAATCATTATAAACGTCTTGCGCATGCGGCAAAAAATAGTGATGTAGAACTTGCTAAGTCTAATATTCTATTAATTGGTCCAACTGGATGTGGTAAAACATTGCTTGCACAAACTTTGGCAAGAATTATTGATGTTCCATTCACTATGGCCGACGCAACAACATTAACTGAAGCTGGTTATGTTGGTGAAGATGTTGAAAATATTATTTTAAAGCTACTTCAAGCCTCTGATTATAACGTCGATAGAGCGCAGCGCGGTATTGTCTATATAGACGAGATTGATAAGATTAGTCGTAAATCTGATAATCCTTCGATTACACGCGATGTTTCAGGTGAGGGCGTTCAACAGGCACTATTAAAACTTATGGAAGGTACAGTTGCTTCTGTACCGCCACAAGGTGGTCGTAAACATCCGCAACAAGAATTCTTGCAAGTTGATACAACAAATATTCTATTTATCGCTGGTGGTGCATTCCCTGGGCTTGATAAAATTATTTCACGGCGTGGCGTTGGTTCAAGTATTGGTTTTGGTGCAACTGTAAGAGATCAAGACGATAGAAGAACCGGCGATGTTTTAAAAGAACTTGAGCCAGAAGATTTATTGAAATTCGGTCTTATCCCAGAGTTTGTTGGTCGTATGCCTGTGTTTGCAACGCTTGAAGATTTAGATGAAGAAGCATTGGTAACAATACTTACAGAGCCTAAAAATGCGTTTGTTAAGCAATATCAACGTCTATTTGATATGGAAAATGCAAAACTTACCTTTACTGATGAAGCTTTACTTGCAGTTGCTGCTAAAGCTATTCAACGTAAAACGGGCGCACGTGGCCTTCGTTCAATTCTTGAAGGTGTATTGCTTGATACTATGTTTGAATTGCCATCTTATGAAGGTGTTGAAGAAGTAGTAATTAATGCAGAAGTAATAGAGGGAAGGGCGCAACCACTTCTTATTTATGCTGAAAAGCGGCAAGAGACTGCATCTAAAGCAAGTTAATTAAAAAAAGCCGCGTAATGCGGCTTTTTTCATAGATATAAATAAAATACTGGTTAAAAACATTCATAATTTATTGATTTTAGTATATTCTATTATAAAATTCACTGTATTAAATTATATGGCATCTTGAAAATACTTATTTCGCAACCATTTTATTTGTAAATAAAGACATAATAAAGACACTGGAAACAGAATGAAACAAAATATAAATCTTCCACTACTTCCTTTACGCGATATAGTTGTTTTCCCACATATGGTTTCGCCATTATTCGTTGGTCGCGATAAATCTGTTAATGCACTTGAAGAAGCTATGAATGCTGGCAAGCAAATTGTCCTTGCGGCTCAGAAAGATGCTGGCATAGATGAGCCTGAGGCTGATGATATTTATGAAATTGGAACTGTTGCAAGTGTTCTACAATTATTAAAATTACCAGATGGCACAGTAAGGGTTTTAGTAGAAGGTAAATACCGCACAAGAATTACAAATTTCATCAAGAATGAAAAATTTTATAGCGTTGATAATATTGAAATCGAAGAAACCGATTCTGATAAGCATGAATTAAATGCACTATCAAAAGCGGCAAAAGATCAGTTTTTAAACTATTCAAAACTTAATCGTAAAATTCCAATTGAAGTTACAAATGGTTTAAATACCAATGAAAATCCTTCAACTATTGCGGATATTATTGCTGCGAATCTAACAATTAAACTTGATATTAAACAAGATTTATTGGCTACACTTGCGCCAGCTGACAGGCTTGAAAAAATTATTGGTCTGATGGATGGTGAAATCGGTGCACTTCAAGTTGAAAGACGCGTTCGCAATCGTGTTAAACGCCAAATGGAAAAAAGCCAAAGAGAATATTATTTGAATGAGCAAATGAAGGCTATTCAAAAAGAACTTGGTGATGGTGAAGAAGATCGCGATGAAATGGCGGAATTAGAAGCTAAAATCAAAGCTACTAAATTCACAAAAGAAGCGCGTACAAAAGCTAATGCCGAATTTAAAAAGCTTAAGCAAATGTCGCCAATGAGTGCAGAATCAACAGTTGTTAGAAATTATCTTGATTGGTTAATCGCACTTCCTTGGAGTAATAATAAAAAGACTAAAGATAATATTATTGCGGCGGAAAAAATACTTGATGCCGATCATTATGGTCTGGAAAAAGTAAAAGAAAGAATCCTTGAATATCTTGCCGTAGGTTCGCGTGTAAAAAAAATGAAAGGTCCTATCCTTTGTTTGGTTGGCCCTCCTGGGGTTGGTAAAACTTCATTGGGGCGTTCAATTGCCAATGCTACTGGTCGTGATTTTGTGCGTGTGGCTCTTGGAGGAGTGCGTGACGAAGCCGAAATTAGAGGGCATAGAAGAACTTATGTTGGTTCTATGCCGGGCCGTGTTATTCAATCTTTGAAAAAGGCTAAATCAAATAATCCATTATTTCTTTTAGATGAAATTGATAAAATGGGTAATGATTATCGTGGTGACCCTGCTTCTGCATTGCTAGAGGTTCTAGATCCAGAACAAAATTCAAGCTTTAATGATCATTATTTAGAGGTAGATTATGATCTATCAAACGTAATGTTTATTACTACTGCGAATTCGCTTAATATCCATCAAGCACTTCTTGATAGAATGGAAATTATTCGTATTCCTGGCTATACAGAAGATGAAAAGCTTGAAATTGCTAAGCAGCATTTATTGCCTAAAATCATTAAAGATCATGGCTTAAAACCTGAAGAGCTTAATGTCGAAGAAAGTGCATTAATTTCTTTGATTCGCCATTATACACGTGAAGCAGGTGTAAGAAGCCTTGAGCGTGAAATAGCAAATCTTGCACGTAAATCAGTTCGCGAAATTTCTTTGAAGAAAAAATCTATAGTTACGATTACTGATGATAATATCAAAGAATATGCAGGTGTTCAAAAATATAGATATGGTGAAATTGATTTAGAAGATCAAATTGGCGCTGTAACTGGTCTTGCATGGACTGAAGTTGGTGGCGATACTTTAACTATAGAAGCGGTACAAATGTATGGCAAAGGCCGTATGACAGTGACTGGCAATCTAAAAGAAGTGATGAAAGAATCAATTTCTGCGGCATCTTCTTTTGTAAAAGCGCGTTCTCCTCAATTTGGAATAAAGCCTACTATTTTTGACGAAACTGATATTCACGTTCACGTTCCAGAAGGTGCTACTCCAAAAGATGGGCCATCTGCGGGTATTGCTATGATGACTGCTATAGTAAGTCTTTTGACTAATATACCGGTTTCAAAAACTGTTGCTATGACTGGTGAGATTACTTTAAGGGGCCGCGTACTTCCAATTGGTGGTTTAAAAGAAAAATTATTGGCGGCTTTAAGAGCAGGCATTAAAAAAGTTTTGATTCCAATTGATAATGAAAAAGATTTAGCCGATATTCCGCAAAAAGTTAAAGATGCTTTGGAAATTATTCCTGTTTCCACTGCTGAGGAAGTTTTATCGCATGCCTTAACCCAAAAAGTAGAGCCTATTGAATGGTCTGCATTAGACCGTGAAGAAGCTTTAAAAATAAGGTCTCAAGCAAGCTTGTCTAGTGAATCGCCGATTGCGCACTAAAAGTAAATTGATGCTTTTCTGCAGAAATTTTCGTTTTTAGTGTAAAGAAACAGCATTAGAGGCTTCCATTCTTTTTAAGCATGGGCTAACAAGCATTCACCTTGATTTGGGCGATTAGCTCAGTTGGTAGAGCATCTCGTTTACACCGAGAGGGTCAGCGGTTCGAGCC
>CAYUCW010000004.1:0-4936 GCA_964443435.1 uncultured Caulobacteraceae bacterium
TGGTGCGGGTGGCCGGACTTGAACCGGCACGGGGTTGCCCCCAACGGATTTTCTTACCACTTCGACTTTCGCCGCCGATAAACGTTCGTGGTCTGGACTATCCCTTCACCATACTCTTTGACAGAGGTTAGGTGCTGCCCGTCTAGTCTCTACACCTTCCATCGCGTTTCCACTTTGGCTTGGCTCGGGATTGCCATTTAAGGTTTCCCCGAATTTGAGCAGTTCTACTCTCTAAGTTTCCTTAAAGGCACTCAATTTCTATAAGTCCGGTGCGTCTACCATTTCGCCACACCCGCATAACGAAATTGCTTATAGTTATTAGATTTATATTGTCGAGTATGAAATGCAGGTTATTTTCACAAAATATGACATAAATTACATAATTTAATTCGTATTATTTTTTTCGATTAATTCAATTTTTGCCGATAATTCTTGAATGGCTTTGATAATTGGCGCAATAAATTCTGTATAACCAATGGTTTTAACATCTGCACCGCCATTTTTGGCATGATCTTGAAAGCCACCAAAATCAATATTTTGCGCATTTAAAATGCTTTCAACTTCTTGGGCGATGAAACCATGATGATAGCGATTTCGCTTTTTGCTTCCATCTTTTTTATTAAAATAGTCTTCGCGTAAATCCCATTTAAAATCAACGGGCCTTAGGGCTTTGATAAATTCAAGGCCAAGATTAGTATCCCTTATATCGGCCTTATCACGGACATCTGATCTATCTTGTACCGCGCCATAGGCATAAACACTGGTGCCGCTTGCGCCCAATTGGATTTGATTAGAATTTGAAACCCTTGAATCATTACCTATGCCAATTGAACCCGTAAACCCTGTATTTAGATTACCATTAATTTGATATTTTAAGGCATTATGACCAAGCGCTATATTTTGATTTTCTATATTGCCTTCAAGCGCATTATTGCCAATCGCGATATTCATATTCGGATTTTGAAAATCAATGCCAAGAATATTTATCCGTGCGGTTTGGCTATTTATACTAAGACTTGTTTGCCATAAACTCCCATCACTCGAAGTTTTAATTGAAAAATCATTATTACCATTAAGACCAAATTCGGCGCGCCCCGACCAATTATCCTGCATAAGAATTGCAGCCTTTTTTGTAGTTTCTTCTTTATTAAGTGTAAGAATAATGTCGCCATTTCCCGATTCAGACGCATACTTTGCACTTAATAATGCGCTATTAAGTTTTGCGGATAAAGGATTATTAGTATCGTTTTGTGTACCTATACTAAGTGAATCAAGGCCTTCTATACTGCCAAGTTTTAAATCTGTCCAAATTATTCCATTAAAATAGATAAATTTTGAATTTGTTTTATCAAAAGCAATAAAGCCAATTTTTGGCATATAATATTCATAACCAAGATTTATAAAGGCCGCGATTTGACCTGCTTTTCCTTGCCATGCACCGCTTGGATTATTGCCAATAATAAACCTATCGCCTTCACTTGGGTTTAAAGGCGGCGCGTTTAAAATTTCCGCACTAAGCATTATTATATTATCAAGCCGAGTGAGCGATGAGTTAAGACTTACATGTTTTTGGGTTTGGCTATTTTGCAAATATTGCAAACCAAGATGAATAGAATTATCGGGCATAAAAACTCCTTTATGCCGATTGTATTATTAGTATAAAACTATTGGATAATTATGAAACTATTGGTGCAAGTCCCAAAGACTTCACAAGCTCGGTTACTTCAATAACGCCTTCATTTAAAAGGGTTTCATCCGTGCCGCGCACGACTAATTGTGCACCAAAACCTTCGGGTCTAAACCATGGATAAGAGCCGAAACTTAGGGCGGGATATTTTTTTGCAATCTCACCAAGTTTTATAGCTACATCGCCTTCTTTAAGGCCTTCGGCCGCAATAGTTTTGGCAATTACAATTTTGCCAGTCTTTAGGCGCGGTGCAATATCTTCAAGCATAGCGCGCATAATATGCGGCACACCTGCCATTGTGAAAACATTTTCGGTTTGAAAGCCTGGGGCAAAAGATACAGGATTATTAATCAAGCTTGCGCCATCGGGAATTCTTGCCATTCTTTTTCGGGATTCGGTTAATTCTTCTGGCTTATATTTTTTCAATAATTCGGCTATTGCGTCTGCCCTTTCCGAAATACCAAGCCCAAAGCTTTCGGCAATACAATCGGCAGTAATATCGTCATGAGTTGGCCCAATTCCGCCCGTAGTGAAGACATAAGTAAATTTATTGCTCAAGGCTTTTACAGCGGCTATAATTTCATCTTTCTCATCGGGAACAACCCTAATTTCTTTGACCGAAATACCAAACGGTGCAAGAAAACAAGCAATAGTATTTGAATTTGAGTCCAAAGTGCGACCAGATAATATTTCGTCGCCAATCACTAAAATCGCAGCTGTAATACTTATTTCCATGTGAATTCCTCGATTAAAACAGTTTTCATAATCCGCTTCTTCTTGTTTTGCTTGTCTAATAATGTTATTTTTGAACTATATTATTATCAAAGGCAATAAAACAAATATGTATATATCAGCAGATGAAGCACCAGTTGGAAAAAGCACTAACCAAATAAAAATTCATGGCGAAGCAGGATTCCAAGGCATGCGAATTGCTGGAAAAGCTGCGGCCGAAGTTTTGGATATGCTTATACCTTTTGTTGTTCCTGGGGTATCTACTGAAAGACTTGATACTTTAGCGCGCGAATATATTCTTGATCATGGCTGGATACCGGCTTGTATTGGTTATAGAGGTTATAAGCACACAACTTGTATTTCGGTTAATCATGTAATCTGCCACGGCATACCATCTGATAAAACCCTTAAAAATGGCGACATAGCCAATATTGATGTCACCGTAATCATTGACGGCTGGTTTGGCGATACTTCAAGAATGTATAGTGTTGGTGAAGTTCCGCGCAAAGCCGAACGCCTTATGGATATTACTTGGGAATGCTTACAAAGAGGGCTTAAGGCAGCAGCAGAGCCAAATGCAACACTTGGCGATATTGGCTATGCGATACAATCTTATGCCGAAGCCGAAAGATGTTCGGTTGTTCGTGATTTTTGTGGTCATGGACTTGGCACTGTGTTTCACGATGCCCCAAATATCATGCATTATGGTAAAAAAGGTGAAGGCGCAAAACTTAAGCCCGGAATGTTCTTTACCATAGAGCCTATGATAAACTTGGGCAAATGGCATGCAACCATACTTCCTGATGGCTGGACTGCGGTTACAAAAGATAGATCTTTATCGGCACAATTTGAACATTCAATTGGTGTTACCGAAAATGGCATAGAGATTTTCACCCTAAGCCCTAAAGGAATACACACTCCACATAATACCGAATTAAAGGCATATTTGGGATAAATGGAAAACCAAAATTCTGGTCATCGCGAACGATTAAGAAATAGATTTGTTAAAACTGGACATGAAAGTTTTGCAGACCATGAATTATTAGAACTTTTATTATTTGGTGTAATTTTAAGGCGCGATGCAAAACCAATTGCCAAGGCACTTTTGGCAAGATTTGGCGATTTATCAGGGGTTATTGGCGCACCCATCGAAAACCTTAAACAAATTGATGGGGTTGGTGAAACCATAGCAATTCACATAAAAGCCATTCATAGCTTAATGGTACGTTCTGAAAAGGCCGAGCTTTCAAAGAATCCAATTTTGGGTGATTGGTCAACGCTTTTAAATTATCTTCGCCTTGATTTACAACATGAGCCAAGAGAAAAGTTTAGAGTAATTTTTCTTGATAAAAAACTTAGGCTTATTTCAGATGAGCAATTATGGGACGGCACAATTGACCATGCCCCTGTATATCCCCGTGAAATCGCCAGACGCAGCCTAGAACTTAGTGCAAAATCCGTAATTCTTGTTCATAATCACCCTTCAGGCGACCCGAAAGCAAGCACACAAGATATTGCCATGACAAGAAAAATCATTGCCGCACTTGCGCCAATTGAAGTGAATGTAATCGATCATTTAATCGTTGGGCTTGAAGGTACGAATAGTATGAAAGCTTTGGGCCTTTTTTAAAAGCTTGTATTAAAAGTTTGACTTTGAATTATTATTGGCTAAAACGCCCCCAATCTCTGGGGAGTAGCCGCACTTTTTAAGTGGCTTATGTCAACATACTTGGTTCGATAGAATTATGGCATAGGCGGAATTTTTTTGGCAAGACCATTGACTATAACGGCTCCGATTGGCTGGGGACTCGTTATGGTTAATCGTGTCTTCCGGCCAAAGAAAAAGAGTTTATTATGGAATCTATTTTTGTTTCAACCGGTATCGTTGCCCTTGCCGAAATCGGCGATAAAACACAGCTTTTGGCATTTTTGCTTGCCGCGCGCTTTAAAAAGCCAATACCAATTATTCTAGGCATTTTATTTGCCACTATTTTAAATCACGGATTTGCAGGTGCAATTGGGGCATTTATTGTTAAGATTTTAAACCCTGAAATTTTAAGATGGATACTTGGCTTCTCATTCATTGCAATGGCGGCATGGACACTTATTCCCGATAAAATTGATGAAGAAGAAGCCAATATTGCTACTAAATTTGGGGTATTTGGTGCAACGCTAATTGCCTTTTTCTTTGCGGAAATGGGCGATAAAACCCAAATAGCAACAATTGCAATGGCGGCGAAATTTCCAGATCCAATTCTTGTCGTAATTGGAACGACACTTGGAATGTTAATTGCCGATGTGCCTGCGGTTTTTGTAGGCGATAAATTTTCAAGCAAAATATCAATGAAATTAGTGCGCACAATTGCCGCCATAGTTTTTGCAATTCTTGGATTAATGACGCTTTTGGGGATAGGTGAGAAACTTGGACTTTAAAAACATTGGTTGAAATTGTTATTTATAAGCCAATAATTCTTGCCCAATTGCCTTGTTTGGTTTAGTTGGAACGAAAAATATTAT
>CAYUCW010000004.1:5036-49226 GCA_964443435.1 uncultured Caulobacteraceae bacterium
CCAATAATTCTTGCCCAATTGCCTTGTTTGGTTTAGTTGGAACGAAAAATATTATCTAAGGCAAAATTATGATACCTCGTTACTCCCGCCCTGAAATGGTTTCTATCTGGTCACAGGAAACAAAGTTTAGAATTTGGTTTGAAATAGAAGCTCATGCTACTAATAAGCTTGCAGAGCTTGGGGTGGTGCCACTTGAGGCCGCAAAGAATATTTGGGAAAAAGGCAGTGCAGCAGTTTTTGACGTTGCCAAGATTGATGCAATCGAAGCCGAAGTAAAACATGACGTTATTGCTTTTCTAACTCATTTGGCGGAATTTATTGGCGATGATAGCCGTTTTGTACATCAAGGTTTAACTTCTTCTGATGTTCTTGATACTTGCCTTGCGGTACAATTAAACCGCGCATCGGATATATTATTGGCAGGGGTTGATAGATTGCTTGCGGCTTTGAAAAAGCGCGCCTTAGAGCATAAATATACAATCCGTATTGGTCGCTCACACGGTATCCATGCCGAGCCGACTACATTTGGTCTTACACTTGCGCGTTTTTATGCCGAGTTTAGCCGTGGTAAAGAGCGTTTAATCGCGGCCCAAAAAGAAATCGCAACTTGCGCAATTTCGGGTGCGGTTGGAACATTTGCGCAAATTAATCCATTAGTTGAAGAACATGTTGCCGAAAAACTTGGTCTAAAGCCTGAGCCTATTTCAACCCAAGTAATTCCGCGTGATAGGCATGCGGCTTATTTCTGTGCCCTTGCGGTTGTGGCTTCAAGCATTGAAAATCTTGCGATTGAAATCCGCCATATGCAGCGTACCGAAGTTTTAGAAGCCGAAGAATTCTTTAGCAAAGGTCAAAAAGGTTCAAGCGCAATGCCGCATAAACGTAACCCTGTATTGACTGAAAACCTTACTGGTCTTGCGCGTCTTGTTCGCTCTGCGGCGGTTCCTGCACTTGAAAATGTGGCACTTTGGCATGAGCGCGACATTTCGCATAGCTCGGTTGAGCGCGGAATTGCCCCTGATGCAACTATCACCCTTGATTTTGCATTAAATCGTTTGGCAAATGTAATTGAAAATCTACTTGTCTATCCTGAGAATATGAAAGCGAATTTGGACCTATTGGGTGGATTGCATAATTCGCAAAACGTATTGCTTGCGCTTACGCAAAAAGGCGTAATGCGCGAAGATGCCTATCGCTTGGTGCAACGTAATGCGATGGAAGTATGGAATTTGCGCGGCTCACGTCCTGCAGATGCTTTAATTTCACGCTTGAAAAAAGATCCAGACGTAAATTCACGCTTGACTGATACTGAACTTGAAGGCTTATTTGATGATAGCAAGCATTTAAAAAATATTGATGTATCATTCAAACGCGTATTCGGAGAATAAACTATGCCAATGGAAGCAAGCGAAATTGAAGGCATGATTAAAACCGCCTTCCCTGATGCAGATATAGAAATTATCGATTTGGCCGGTGATGGCGATCATTATAAAGCTATTATTGCTTCTTCGGCTTTTGAAGGTAAATCAAGAGTGGCACAGCATCAAATGGTCTATGCCGCGCTGAAGGGTAATATGGGCGGCGTTCTTCACGCCCTCGCGCTTGAAACTAAAATAAAATAGAAACAAACAATAAAGCCCTGAAATTTCAGGGCTTTAATTTTAATTCACATCATAAGCGGCCAAGGTTGCCGAGGTTACGATTTCCGAAACTGGCGCTCCAAGCGAACAAATTTGTACCGATTTTGACAGACCAACAATCATTGGCCCAATGACTGTAACTTCACCCAAAGTTTCAACAAGATGGGTTGCAATATGCGCCGAATGGATAGCTGGCATAACCAAAACATTCGCAGGACCAGTAAGCCTAGAGAATGGATACAGCTTTTTCATGTCTGGTGATAAAGCAACACTTGCCGACATTTCACCATCATATTCAAAATCAATATCATCTCTTGCATCAAGAAGCGCCACTGCTTCACGGCATTTTTCACTTCTTTCACTCATTGGGCGACCAAATGTAGAGAAAGCAAGGAATGCAACACGCGGCGTAAAGCCAAGACGTTTGGCGCATCTTGCGGCTTCTACTGCAATTTGCACTAATTCATCGGCATTTGGCATTTCAGTTACCGAAGTATCGGCAACAAATAATGTTCTATGCTTTGCAATAAGCATTGAAACCCCAATCACGCGCTGCTTTGGAATTGTATCAATGCAGCGAGTAATTTCTTGTAAAGCTTGATGCGCAACACGGGTAACACCTGTTACAAGACCATCAGCATCACCATTGGCAACCATTAAAGCACCAAAAGTATTCCTGTCATTATTAACAAGCCTTTGGCAATCACGCATTAAATAGCCGCGTCTTTGCAATCTTTTATATAAGAATTCAGTATATTCAGTATTTCTTTCAGAAATTCTTGCATTGTGAATTTGTAAATTACAAGTTTCAGGATCAAGACCTAATTCTTGCATATTTTGCTTTATTAGGGTTTCGCGGCCAATAAGAATTGCATTACCAAGTTCCATTTGTTGGAATTGCATTGCCGCGCGAATTACCGAAGGATCTTCACCTTCACAGAATACAATAGTCTTACGGCAAGCACGAACCGATTCTTGGATTCTTTGTAATAATGAAGCGGTAGGGTCAAGCCTTTGTGCAAGCTTGGCTTTATATGCATCCATATCTTCAATTTGAATTCTAGCTACACCTGTTGCCATTGCCGCCGCCGCAACTTTTGGCGGAATATGCGAAATAAGACGCGGATCAAATGGTGTTGGAATAATATATTCAGGGCCAAATCTTAGTTTAACACCTTGATACGCCGCCATAACTTCATCGGGTACATCTTCCCTTGCAAGTTCGGCAAGGGCAATTGCCGCCGCGATTTTCATTTCTTCATTTATAGTTCTGGCACGAACATCAAGCGCACCGCGGAAAATATAAGGGAAACCAAGCACATTATTTACTTGGTTAGGATAATCAGAACGTCCAGTGGCAATAATGGCATCATCACGCACGGATTTAATATCTTCTGGGGTAATTTCTGGATATGGATTCGCCATTGCAAAAATAATTGGTTTTGGCGCCATTGATTTTACCATTTCTTTGGTAATAACGCCTTTTGCCGATACCCCGATAACGCAATCCGCACCATCCATTGCTTCGACAAGTGTTCTTAATGGCGTATCAACAGCATGGGCACTCTTAAATTGATCCATACCTTTTTCACGGCCACGATATACAACGCCATCTATATCACACATTAATAGATTTTCGGTTTTAACGCCCATGCGCTTAATAAGACTTGCACAAGAAAGACCAGCCGCGCCCGCGCCAGCAATCACAACTTTAATATCTTCAATTTTGCGATTTGTAACTTCACAAGCATTAATTAAGCCTGCGGTCGCAATAATTGCCGTTCCGTGCTGGTCGTCATGGAAAACCGGAATATCACAAATTTCTTTAAGACGGCTTTCGATTATAAAGCATTCAGGGCTTTTTATATCTTCAAGATTAATGCCGCCAAATGTTGGAGAGATATTTTTTACTGTATTAATTATCTCATCGGTTTCGGTCGCAGAAATTTCAATATCAATTGAATCAATATCGGCAAAGCGTTTAAATAAAACCGATTTACCTTCCATCACTGGCTTTGAAGCCAATGCGCCAAGATTACCAAGCCCAAGAATCGCCGTGCCGTTCGAAATTACGGCAACCAAGTTTCCCTTTGATGTATATTCATATGAAAGATCTGGATCTTTTGCGATTGCCAAAACTGGTACCGCGACCCCAGGGGAATAAGCAAGCGATAAATCCCTTTGTGTAGCCATTGGCTTTGAAGCATTTATAGATAATTTTCCAGGTGTCGGAAGTTTATGAAAATCAAGCGCTT
The DNA here is from genome assembly GCA_964443435.1 of uncultured Caulobacteraceae bacterium. Classification (GTDB taxonomy): domain Bacteria; phylum Pseudomonadota; class Alphaproteobacteria; order Caulobacterales; family Aquidulcibacteraceae; genus Pseudaquidulcibacter. The sequence continues at coordinate 8,932 of CAYUCW010000004.1, forward strand.
CTTGGTCGGAAAAAGTTTTACGTTTATCGGTATCCATCGTTTCCTCATATGCTATTGGCAATATTTGTCATACAAATAGAAGGTTTGCCTAAATATAGCAATTATAACTTATGATTTATTTTAATTTATTACATTTCAATTATAGTTAAATAAACTTGCAAAAAATTTATTATGTAGTCTTGCTATTTTTATATATAATGCCAATATAATACACAAGATTTATATCTTAGCGAGGAAAAGAAATGAACGATTTTAATAACATAAACGCAAGCAGGCAAACATTAGACATGTCTGTTGACGCTGGTTTACGCGCATTCATGATTGGTGTTTATAATAAAATGGGTCTTGGCCTAGCTTGGTCAGCAGTTCTTGCATATGGAACATCTTCTGTTCCTGCTATTCGTGACCAATTATTCACCGCAGACGGCGGATACACAATGTTTGGAACAATATTAGCATTCGCACCACTTGCTGTAATATTATTTGGAATGTTTGCATTAAGAAATGCAAACCCAAGAACTGCTAATATTTATTATTGGACAGTTGTAAGCCTTATTGGTGCCGGCCTTGGTGTTTTGGCATTAAGATATACTGGTGAATCATTAGCAAGCACATTCTTGATTACTGCGATTGCTTTTGGTGGCTTAAGCTTATTTGGTTATACAACTAAAAAGAACCTAACTGGTATGGGAACTTTCCTAATTATGGCGGTATGGGGTTTAATTATTGCAAGCATTGCAAACATGTTCTTCCAAAGCGGTACAGTGTCTTTAATTATATCAGGCGCTGGCGTTTTGATTTTCTCTGGCTTAATTGCTTTTGAAACTCAGAATCTTAAACATACTTATTATGCAATTGGTGGACATGAAGCATCATTAAGTGTGGCTACAAGCTTTGGTGCATTAAACCTTTACATAAGCTTTATTAACTTATTTCAATTCCTATTAAGCTTCTTAGGCAATAGAGATTAATAGTTTAAACGCTATTTAATAAAAGCCCTCTGTACTCAATTATTGTTTCACCTAGTTTATTCACAGGTTGAAATTTATAATTTGAAACAGGGGGCTTTTTTTCATAAAAGTGTCACACTTTCTTATAAATAGTGTCACAAAAAATATATTAAACTGTCAAATATAAAGACTAAATGCCCTTATTAAGAATTAGGTAAGGTTTCCTAATTTCTTTGAAGGGGATAATATGTTTAACAAAACTATTGCAATTATGGGCGCATCTGTTGCGGCCCTTTTAGTTTCTAGCACAGTTATGGCGCAAGAAGCTGTTACTACTGATATTGATTGGACTAAAGGTTCACCAAGATATACTTCATCTGACGGTCAATTCCAATTCCGTATTCGCGGCCGTTATATGATGGACGCTTATGCTCATGATGCTAACTTCACTGGTACTGCACTTGATGCTTCAAACTCTGGCTTTGCAACTCGTCGCGCTCGTTTAGGCGTTGAAGGCAAATTAAACCAAGTATTTTCTTTTAAAGCTGAGTATCAGTTCAGAGCTGGTAACCAACCTGAATTTAACGATGTTTTCATTTCATATGATAATAATGGACTTGAGCTTACAGCAGGTATTAATTACCTAACTTCTACAATGGATGGCTTAACTTCTTCAGTAACTCATTTGACTAATGAGCGTGCTTTAGTAACAAATGGTTTTGGACAAGCTTCAAGAGCGATTGGTTTTGTTGCTCGTAAATATTCTGATAACTGGATGGTTGTTGGTGGTCTTTATGGCGATGCTGCTGAAAATGGTGAAATCGGCCTTGCTCCTAATACTGCACAAGAAGGTCGTTATGGCCAAATCCGCGGCGCTTGGGCTCTAAGCAATGTTCGTGGCAAATATTTAGTTATTGGTGCTTCTGCTCGTAAACGTGATAGAAACAACCAAACTATTTCTTATTCTTCACGCTCTGCACAATCTAACTATGCACCTAACTATTTCACTGCACCAACTGCACTACAAGATACTACTTTTGGTCTTGAAGGTTATTGGACACATGGTTCATTAAGTGTTTTAGCTGATTATCAAATTACTAAAACTGATGCTTTCATAAACACTACTACTCCTGTTGCAAAAGTAGATCTTAAAGGCGGATTTGTTGAAGTTTCTTATTTCCTAACTGGCGAAACAAGAGGCTATAACGTTAAAGATGGTATAGTTACAGCGATTAAACCTAACTCTCCTTTCCAAGAAGGTGGCTATGGCGCTTGGGGTCTAGTTGCTCGTTATGATACACTTGATTATTCTGATTTCGTATCTTCAGGCATAAAAGGTACAGAAGCAAAAGCAATTACTGCTGGCGTATTCTGGCAACCTACTGATTATGTAGTTCTAAGAGCTATGTATGGCTCAACTAAATATGACAGAACCAACCTAGCAGGTCGCCCTGATGGTACTGTTAATGCATTCACTTTCCGTACTCAATTTAGCTTCTAAGGAAACTTTAAATGAAAAAATTTATGATTAGTGCTGCAGTATTAGCTACATTAGCTGCTGGTGCCGCAATTGCTGCAAGAAACAATATTTCTATTGTTGGTTCTTCTACAGTATTCCCATTCGCTTCAGCAGTTGCAGAAAGATTTGCAGCTGGTGGTAAATTCAGTACGCCAAAAGTTGAATCTACTGGTACTGGTGGCGGTATGGCTATTTTCTGTAAAGGTGTTGGTGTTGGTACGCCAGACATTACAAATGCTTCACGCCCAATGAAATTATCTGAATACCAATCTTGCCAAAGAAATGGTGTAAAAGAAATCGTTCAAGTTAAAATCGGTTATGATGGTATCGTTATTGCTAACGCTAAATCTGGCCAAGATTTTTCTTTAACTAAACAACAAATCTATATGGCAGTTGCTAAAAATATTCCTCACAAAGGAAAAATGATAGCTAACCCGTTTAAAACTTGGAATCAAATTGACCCAAGTCTTCCTAACCTTGCAATTGATGTTATGGGCCCGCCTCCAACCTCTGGTACTCGTGACGCATTTGCGGAATTAGTTCTTGAAGCTGGTGCGCGTACATTTGCACAAATGGAAAATATGCGTTCAAACAATGAAGCTAATTTCAAAAAAGTTGCTACTCAAGTTCGTGAAGATGGCGCTTGGAAAGATTCAGGCGAGAATGACAATCTAATCGTTCAATCAATTGCACGTAACCCTAATATGGTTGGTGTATTTGGTTTCTCTTTCTATGAAGAGAATGCAGATAGACTTCAAGCGGCTTCTATTAATGGTCGTTATGCAACATTTGAAACAATTTCTTCTGGTTCTTACCCAATATCACGTTCAATGTTTATCTATCTTAAAAAGCAAAACATTGGCATGGTACCAGGAATTCAAGAATTTGCAGCTGAATTTATGTCACCTGCTGCTGGTGGTGCACGTGGTTATCTTAAAGGTCGCGGCATGGTTCCACTTCCTGAAGCTGAGCGTGCTAAACAAGCTGGTATCGTTCAAAACCTTGCAGTTATGAGCGCTCCAAAAAGCTAATAATAATAAACAAACGGAAAAGCCCCGCAATTCATATTGCGGGGCTTTTTTTATAAGCTTTCAATTATTGGTTTAAATTCTTTATCTAAAATTTCTTGCTTTATTAATTCGCCTTTATCATGGGCGCTATTTATCGATTTATAAAAATTAATAGAACCTAAGAAATCTATTCCTAGATTGGCCGCAGTTTTTTGAGCGCCGCCTTTGCCATAAATATCAAATTCTGCACCGCTATTTTCATCAATCATAAGCGACATATTTTCAATTATTCCAATAATTGGCACACCTGCCTTTTGGAACATATCTATGCCGCGCCTTACATCGGCAAGCGCAACTTCTTGTGGTGTTGAAACAATAATCACGCCATCAATTCTTGCTTGTTGCGCCAAATTCAATTGCACATCACCAGTGCCAGGCGGAAGATCTATAATAAGAAAATCAAGCTCCCCCCACTCAGTTCCCATAAATAGCTGCGTAAGGGTTTTTGAAAGCATAGGACCACGCCAAATAAGCGCTTTATCAGTATCAACAATAAATCCAATCGAATTGGCTTTAATTCCATGACGCTCTATTGGTATAAGCTTGTCATTCTCATCAAGGGAAAGCTTTTCACAACTTGCGCCCATGAAAACAGGAACACTTGGACCATAAATATCGGCATCCAAAAGCCCGACTTTAAGCCCTTTTTGTTTAAGAGCAATCGCAAGATTAAATGCAATAGTTGATTTACCAACCCCGCCCTTGGCACTTGAAATCGCTATTACGCGCTTAATACCTTTGGGACGAATTGAGCTTGTATTAGGTTTTGGGCGTTCCGCTTTTACAGGCTCTGGCTTAGGCGCGGTTTGATGCGCGGTTAAAACAATTGAAACTTTGGATATTTGTTTATTTTCTAAAAGTTTTGCCTCGATATTAGCGGCAAGTTTTTCATATTCCGCGCCATATTTAGGATCTATTTCAAGGATAATATTTACAATACCATCTTTAAAAACAAAAGATTCCACAAGCCCAGAAGCAATTATATCCTTTTCAGAATCTATGTTTTTAAACTTTGAAAGTTCAAGTTTTATAGTTTCAATTATATTTTCACTTTTTTTGTTTTTAAAAAAACTAAACACCAATAATTGCCTTTGAAATATTATACACCAAGAATGACATAATATAGGCAAGAATTGTTAAATAAGCAAAGGCAAAGCCTGCCCATTTCCATGAATTTGTTTCACGTCTAATTGTCGCAAGCGTTGCAAAACATTGTGGCGCGAATATATACCATGTTAGGAATGCAAGAGCAGTGGGAAGTGCCCATTCATTGCGTAGAATGCTACTTAGGCCTTCGATATTTTCTTCGCCACCTGTGACCGCGTAAATCGTGCTTAAAGCGCCAACGGCAACTTCACGTGCTGCAAACCCTGGAATAAGTGCAATAGACATTTCAAGATTAAAGCCAATTGGTTTTAAAATCGGCTCTATAATGCTTCCTATCATGCCGGCATAAGAATTTTTGAGGCCATCATTATTAAGTGGGAAAGTAACCAAAGCCCATAATACAATTGAAACATATAAAATCACTGTCCCTGCGCGGCTTAAAAATGCTTTTGCACTATTCAGAATTCCAAGGAAAAAATCATTAATATTAGGGAGCTTATAGGTTGGCATTTCCATGATTAATGCTTGCGATTCACCTTTGGCAAAAGTTCTTTTAAATACAAAGGCAACTATGAATGCGCTTATTACACCCGCAAAATAAAGGCCAAACATAATAAGACCCTGAAGCCCAAAACCCCATACTTTAGTATTAGGAATAAATGCCGCAATTATTAAAGTATAAACCGGTAAACGCGCCGAACAAGTCATTAATGGCGCAATTAAAATGGTTGTTAGCCTATCTCTATCATGCTCAATCACTCTTGCCGACATAATACCAGGGATTGCACAGGCAAAGCTTGAAAGTAATGGGATAAATGCACGGCCATTAAGCCCTGCCCTATGCATTATTTCATCCATTAAAAATGCGGCGCGCGCCATATATCCCGATGCCTCAAGGACTAAAATAAAGGCAAATAAAATAATAATTTGCGGTAAGAATATAACCACAGATCCAACACCTGCAATTATGCCGTTTATCAATAAATCTTTAAATAGACCATCAGGTAAAAATCTTCCTATTAAATCACCTAAAGAAGCAATTCCGGTTTCTATCATATCCATTGGGACACTTGCCCAAGTGAAAACCGCTTGGAACATAAAGAAAAGTATAGTCGCAAGTAATATTGGGCCAATAATAGGATGAAGTGCAACGCTGTCAATTATTCTTGTCGCTTTATTAAGTGTACCTTCGGCAATAATTGCTTTGGCGGCAATTTTACGTGCATTAGCTTGTAGGGTTTTTAATTCAATTGGTTCAGGCTTGGAAACTTGGGGTAAGCCTTTTACCAAAACTTCATCAATTGCGGCAATTACTTCTTCTCTACCAGAGTCACGGGTTGCGCGGCAAGTAACCGTTTTAAGTCCTGTTTCTTTTTCAAGATATGCAATATCTATTTCAAGCCCATCTCTTTTGGCCAAATCTATCATATTTAGCACAAGTATCATTGGGATACCCATTTGCTTTAATTGAAGTGCGGAATGAAGATGGGTTCTTATATTTGCGGCATCAATTAGCGCGAGCAATAAATCAGGTGCACTTTCGTTTTTAAACTGACCCTCAAGCATTTCAAGCGCAACTTTTTCATCGCCTGAACGTGCGGTTAATCCATAAATCCCAGGAAGGTCATAAATATCCAATTCATGCTTTGCAGGCGTGACAAGCTTACCTTTTTTAATATCAATAGTAACACCAGCATAATTAGCCGTTTTAGCACGACCGCCAGTTAATCCATTAAATAGTGTGCTTTTTCCGCAGTTCGGCGCACCAATAAGCGCAAGTTTTATCGCCATTATGCCACGCTAACCTTTATAAAACTAGCTTCTGCTTTTCTAAGAGCTATAAGCGTCTGATTAAGTCTTATACACATAGGCGGAAGTCCAAACGGGCCATAACCCAATACTTCTACTTCATCACCTTCAGCAAAGCCAATTTCACGAAGTTTAGCGGCGATTTCTTCATTATTTGAATCTATGCCGGTAATTGAAGCTTTTATACCTTTATTTAAGTCACTTAAATTCATTGCCACTTTCCATATACAATATTTCTTTATTGCAAGTCATTATCAATTGCAAATATTGATTCAGTAATTCAAAATGATTTCAATATATTATTTCTGGGTTATAATTATCTAAGATTTTATTGTCTGACAAATTATTAATATATCATCTTCTTTTTTTCTCTTGATTGTTATAGATAATAAATTAATAGCGATTAGCTGAAACACAAAGGGAATATGATGGAAAATTCTGAAAAACTAATACCTGTTGCAATTATCGGACTTGGAAAAATTGCAAGGGATCAACATTTATCTGCTATAGAAAAAACTGGTATTTTTAAGCTTTCTGCAACAGTAAGTTCTGGAAGCGGAATTGAAAATATACCTAATTATAAAACACTTTCAGAATTAATCGCGAGCGAAACCAAAATTGAAGCGGTTTCAATCTGTACACCACCACAAGTACGCGCCCCTTTAGTGATTGAAGCGATTAAAAATGGTCTTCATGTATTTATGGAAAAGCCACCAACTTCAACACTTGGTGCGTTCGAAGGCGTTTTAAAAAATCATGCAGATTCCAAAGTAACGCTTTATACTTCATGGCATTCACGCCATGCGCCAATGGTAAAAGCCGCTAAGGAATGGGTGGATAGCCATAATGTAATAGATGCGAAAATTATCTGGCGCGAATCGGCTAAAAAATGGCACCCTGGTCAAACTTGGCTTTGGGAAGCCGGCGGACTTGGCGTTTTTGACCCTGGCATAAATGCTTTTTCAATTATAACTCATTTGCTTGGTGGTGATATCGAAGTTTTATCTTCTAAATTTGAAGTGCCATCTAATTGGCATTCACCTATCGGCGCAAATTGTGAAATGCGCGCAGGCGATATACCTTTAAATGTTAATCTTGATTTCAGAGAAAATGATAGAGAAGTTTGGGAAATCCATCTTAAAGCCGCGAATAATGATACGCTTGTTCTTAAAAATGGCGGCGCTGCTATCTCACTTAATGGCGGTGAGTTTGTTACAGAACCAGAGGAAGAATATCCAAACCTATACCGTGAATTTGGCGCACTTATTAAAGAAGGCAAATCAAATACTGATATTTCGCCACAAAGATTAGTTGCCGATAGCTTTATGCTTGCGGAAATTACTAAAACCGATAGTTTTGAGCCATAAACAAAAAAACCCCGCCAAACGGCGGGGTTATTTTTTTGTAAAGACTAAATTAAGCCGCTACTGCTTCAGCAAGTTTAGCTTTAATTTTGCTTCTGATTTTCTTAGCACGATCAGACATTTTTGTAGGATCTGTTTTAAGAATAAAATTATCTAAACCACCATTATGGTCAACTGAACGAAGAGCAGAAACTGCAATACGCAAACGGAAACCTTGACCAAGTGCATCAGACGCCAAAGTAACATCTTGAAGATTTGGCAAATAGCGACGTTTAGTCTTAACATTAGAGTGGCTTACTAAATTGCCGACCATAGGGCCAACGCCAGTAAGTTCGCAACGACGAGACATAGGATTCTCTTTTCTAAAAAATCTGTTTAAAATTGAATGGGGGCGATACTTTTTATGCGCAAAAAAGTCAATCCTATATGGCAATGATTCAACACTCTATTACATTAAACCAAGAAAAAGATTCAGTAAAATGCAATTTTATAGCGTTTTATCAATGTAAATACGATTTTTTATCATAAATAATATTCATAACCGCAGATTTTTGATTATCCCAAATTATCATAAAATCACAAATATTAGCTTCATTTATACTTAGAATATTTCGGATTTTATCGCTATTAATTTTAACTGGCGAAATTTTTAAACCTGTCAATTTTTCACCTAAATTAATTTCTATATCTGCATGCGCAAGAATAATAGCAACAGCCATTTGGCTAGGTGTTTTAATAAGAGTTTTATTCTGGCTTTGATTAAGATTTTTATTTAATGCCGAACGATTGCACCAATTATTTAACATTGTCTTTGCCCAGCTTTTTACAATTTGATTATTCTGCATTTTAACACCTATTTTTCATTTCTTCAGCTTTATACATTGACATTACGCCAAAAATGGACGCATAAAAGAACAAAGGGGAACATTTAATGCGTCACGAAAAATCTGCACTATTAATTGAGCTTGCAAGAGAGCTAGCGAATACACGTATTGGCCTTACGCTCGATGAAATGTGCGAAAGAATGAGCCTTAAAAGAAGAACTATCGAAAGAATGCGTGACAGGCTAATGGAAATGTTCGACACTATGGAAGAAATAAGGGATCCGCCAACCAAAAGATGGATAATACGCGGAAAGCTTGATGGCTTTTTACAATCCCCTACCACAAAAGAACTTGCCGCCTTAAAGACCGCCCAAAATTATTTTGAAAATCAAAATACCGATGCCGCAATATCTTTAAAAGGGCTTGAAAATAAAATGCTGGCGGCAATTGGCTCTAAACTTAGCAGGCTTGCACCAGATATCGAAGCCCTTATGCAAGCCGAAGCAATTGCATTAAACCCTGGGCCGCGCCCATTTGTTGACCCTATAATTCTAAATACTTTACGCGATGCAATTTTATCTTTGCATATGGTGCGCTTTAAATATGATGGCGGCACTTTAAGCGGGCAAGAGCGTGAAGTCATTCCTTATGGAATTCTATTTGGTGGCGAAACATATCTTATTGCCGTAGAGCCAATAAGCTATACAGGCGGCAGGCCAAGAGTTTGGCGGCTAGACAAAATAAGAAATATAAAAATAAGCGAAAATACTGGAGCCGCGCCAGAAGACTTTAATTTAAAAGAATTTGCGGAACGCAGCTTTGGGGTTTTCCAAGAAGATAATACATATTTAGTAAGGCTTTTGATTGCTAAAGAATTTGCCGATGAAGCAAAAAGATGGGTTTTCCACCCCAAACAAATTATTACTGAAATGCATACTGGTGAAGTTGAAATCTCTATGATGGGCGGTGGCCTAAGAGAACTTGCATGGTCATTATTCCGATGGGGCGGCAAAATGAAAATTCTTGAGCCAAAAGAACTTATAAATGAATTTAAAAATGCGCTTAAGGATGCAGCAAAGCTTATTGATTAAAACTTAGCTTATCCCAAAATATAGGCGGCATATTTTGAATATTATTATTAAGCTTTTCATCAATAAGCCAAACCATAGGCGCAAACCATAATGGAATTATTGGCATTGCATCCAATAATATTGATTCTGCTTGTTTAAGGCTTTGTTCGCTTCCAATACTCATGGCATTTTTAATAGCATCATCATATTTGCTATCTTTCCAACCATGCGAATAAGCATTTCCGTCAGAAGCGAAGCTTTTCAATAAATCAATTGGGTCGGTTTTAAGACCTTTATCAATTTTAGCAATCGCAAGTTCAAAATCATGGCCATTAAGCCTTGCACTAATTGCGCTTGCTTCGCCGGCATTAATAGTTATTTCTATGCCCAAAGGTTTTAAATCAGATTGGATTTGAATTGCCGCCCTCTCTCGCTCATCTCTTACACATAATAATTCAAGCACTAAAGGATTTTGCGGATTTACACCATTTTTACCCAGTAAATCTTGCGCCAATTTAAATGTATTCGCATCTGGACTATTGGCTTTATTAATAAGGTCATAGGCGGGCTTTACTGAGCCATTTAATATAGTTTCACAAATAAATTGACGATTAATTAGAAGGCCAATCGCGCGTCTTATTTCGGGACTTGAAAGCTTAGGATTTTTCGTATTTACCGAAACATAAAATAGCTTTTGCAAAAATTTTGAATCAAAACTTTTATCCAATTGGGTTTTAAGTAGTTTTTGTAAATTCATTGGCGGATCTTGCGCCAAATCCACTTGATGCCCTTTAAACATTCTTACCCTTGTTGCGCCATCATCAACCGCTTCAATATTAATTGATTTTGGCAAATTAGCATTCCAACCAGTATTAGGACTTGCTTCTAATACTAATCTAGTTTGGGTTCGTAAGCTTGGTTTAAAAGCCGCAGAAACCACAATTTTATCCATATCCGTCCAATTGTTTGTATTTGCTTTAATTGCATGAATTGGCAATGGGTAAAATTCTCTTAGACGGTTTGGAAAATTGGCATCTTTATTTATCAAGCCTATTTTTATTATATCGCCGCTTACGCTAATACCTAGCGGAATTTTATTACCTTTTATATTTTCGGCAAAACCTATTATATTTGAAAATTCCGGAGCATCAGGGAAAGCCGTTTCCTTTAAAGAAGCCAGCTTAAAAGTTTCAATTACATCATTTATTGTAATCGCTTTGCCATCTGACCATTTTAAACTATTATCAAAGACAAATTCCCAATTTTGATTATCACTTGATTTCCAAGATTTGAAAACTGCGGCAATATTAGATCCATTATCACCATAGCCTATAAGTGGTTTATAAATTTGTCTAAAAATAAGTGCGGCGGATGCAAATTCAGCTTTTAAAGGATCAAGACTATCTGGAGCGCCTGCCATTGCAACACGAAGCACACCCTTATTATTTTCTTTTTTACTACAGCCAAAAGCCAAGCTATTTAATGCCAAAGCAGAAACAAAAAAACCGCGCCGATTGAACATAAAAACCTCTTTTATGTAAACTGACGCGGTTTGAATTTTAAATCAAGCAAAAGCCGATTATTTATCCATCATTTTTGCAAATTCTTCAAATAAATAGAATGAATCTTGCGGCCCTGGGCTTGCCTCAGGGTGATATTGAACTGAATAGGCTTTTTTACCTTTAAGCGCGATACCACAATTAGTGCCATCGAATAAAGAAACATGGGTCTCAACAACATTTTCAGGAAGGGTTTTTGCATCAATCGCAAAGCCATGATTCATAGAAACAATTTCAACCTTATTAGTGCGTAAATCTTTCACAGGGTGATTAGCGCCATGGTGGCCTTGTTTCATTTTTATAGTTTTTGCGCCAAGTGCAAGTCCAAGCATTTGATGGCCAAGACAAATACCAAATACAGGAATTTCAGCTTTAATAATCGCTTTAATCGCATCAACCGAATAAGCACCAGTTGCCGCAGGATCCCCAGGACCATTTGAAAGCATAACGCCATCTGGCTTCATTGCAATAATGTCGTCGCCCGAAGTATTTGCCGGAACTACTTTAACTTTTGCGCCAATTGCGCCTAAGTCACGTAGAATATTGGCCTTTGCGCCAAAATCCATAACTACTACATTATATTTTGGTGATTTTGTATTAGAAACGCCTTCAGGCCAAACCCAAATGCTTTCATTGAAATCGTAATTTTCAGAAGTTGTTACAGATTTTGCAAGATCAAGACCTTCTAAACCTGCCCAAGATTTGGCGCTTTGTTTGAGCTCTTCAATATTGAAATTGCCGTCCTTATTATATGCGATTGTTGCGTGTTGCATGCCTTTTTCACGTATAATATGCGTTAAAGCGCGTGTATCAATCCCTGAAAGCCCAATAATACCGCGCTTATTAAGCCAAGTATCAAGGCTTTCAGTAGCGCGCCAATTTGAAGGCTCTGTCGGAAGTGCTTTGGTTATACATCCAATTGCCGCAGAATAAGCATTCTTTGCAACTGCTTCTTCATCTTCATTATTGACACCAACATTACCAATATGTGGCGCAGTAAACATAATAATCTGATTTGAATATGAAGGATCCGTAAGAATCTCTTGGTAGCCAGTAATTGCTGTATTAAAGCAAACCTCACCAGTTTTTGTGCCTGTTGCACCAAAACCTTCACCTAAAAATACTGTTCCATCTGCTAGAACTAGCGCACCAGTTTTTGGGCGCGCGAACAAAGGCGCATTTATCACTTCTCGTCTCCGTAATTTCGCTGTGGCTAAGGGAATATAGATGAAAGGTCAATAAATCTTAACAGCCATTAAGAATATTTTTTACTTAAACGCATTTTTTTCCGTGCTGCAGCATAATTTAATTTGAAATATTATTAAAATCACTTTTATAAAGAGAATATGAAAAATAAAATCCAGAATCTATTTATTGTTTCTTGTCTTACTTTTTTTGGGTCAATAAATAATTCACATGCACAGAATTTAAATCAGAATACTGGCTCTATAAATTCAAATAGCAATTTCAAAACTTGTGTAAATTCAGCAACAAATCTTGCAATTGCCGAAGGCGCGAATAAAGAGCGCGCGATTGCCGCCACCACAGGAATAAATTTTCCCAATCAAAAGACCATAGATTTTTCAAAGGTTCAACCCGAACATCGCCATAATATTTGGGACTATCTTGCGGGACTTGTTGATGAAGAAAGAGTTTTAGACGGGCAAAAAGCATTTTTATCTCAAGAAGCATTTTTACGTGACCTTGGAATAAGAACAGGTGTTGATCCAAGCGTAATAGTCGGCATTTGGGGCGTTGAAACCAATTTTGGAAAAGTTCTTGGGCGTTTTAATGTTATTGATACACTTGCCACGCTTGGCTGCACTAATTGGCGAAGAACTGAATTTTTTAAATCTGAATTAGTTGAAGCTATTAAAATACAAGCTTCTGGTAATGTAAATCCAAATAATTTTATTGGATCTTGGGCGGGCGCATTTGGTCAAACCCAATTTATGCCTTCAAGCTATTTAAGGCTTGCTAAAGATGGTAATAATGACGGCATTAAAAACATAATCGAAGAGCCAAAGGACGCACTTGAATCGACCGCAAATTTCTTGCTTAAGGCTGGGTATAGACGTGGTGAAAAATGGGGTTATGAAGTTTTAATTCCGAGTAATTATAAAGCACCCATAGGAAGAACTAATACGCAAACTTTAGAAGTATGGGCAAATAATGGGGTTAAGCTTATTGATGGCAACCCATTACCAAAAAATGAATTAAAATATGGCCTTATATATCCCGCTGGAATTAATGGCCCTGCGGTTTTAGTTGGGCGCAATTTTAATGCGGTTTATGCTTATAATCCTGCGATTTCTTATTCGCTTGCGGTTAATTTACTCGCAGATAGGATTAAAGGCGGCAAAGGCTTTATTACCCCTTGGCCAACTAATGATCCAGGGATATCAAGGGCACAAAGGCGTGAAATTCAAACAATCCTAGCTTCTAAAGGCTATGATATTGGTGCAATAGATGGGATTATTGGCGAAAAAGCCCTTGCCGCAATAAAAGATATTTATACTAAAAATGGTCTAAGTTTTAATGGTATTGTCGCGACAAATTGTTTGAATATTATTCGTAAATTCAAATAATTAGTGAATACTAAAATTGCTTTTAATGTGATAGGTTTGGAAATCTTCGATTAAAACCGCAACACTTCGCCATGCATCGGCGGCAAGCTGCATTCCATCTTTTTCCATATCAAGAATTGCTTTTTCGGCAATGATTTTTGCACCTATTCCATAAGAATCTGAAAGTGCGCGTGCAATTTTAGTAAGGTATTCTGTATCGATAAAATCTATATTCATTTTTAGCTCCGATATTGAATATTCAATTATCGTGCCAAAGCCATATTATTGATTTTATTATATTTTTATTTTAAAAATTCGAGCAAATGCCGATTATTGTTTGCCGCGCGGTCAATAATACCTAGCTATTTTATATTATTATAGTCATCAAGCAATGCGACATTTGGTTTAAACGCCTTTGCATCTTCATGGCTCATGAGACCATAAGAAATAATAATCACTTTATCATTTTTTTGAACAAGCCTTGCCGCCGCGCCATTTACACCAATGGTTTTAGAACCGCTTTCGGCTTCGATGGCATAAGTTGTGAAACGTGCGCCCGTATTAATATTAAGCACATCAACTTTTTCATTCGGTAAAATACCAACAGCATTTAATAAATCACTATCAATAGAAATAGAGCCTTCGTAATCAAGATCTGCTCTTGTTACTGTAGCACGGTGCAATTTTGCGCGCATCATTTCAATATACATGATTTTTCCTTTTTCACGCGCGCAATAAAAGAAAATTCTATAAAATACAAGCTATGGCAAAAGTTCAGCGCATAAATTAATCATTTTACTTATTGTATTTATATTCCTACCTGTAGAATTTTTAAGCCATGACGCACTTAGTTTTGAATCCGCCATGCCTTCACCATAATGAATAAAAATATTATTCTTGGTTTGTATAATTTCTTCAAATTTTTGATTTTTTACGCCTTCACCTGCAATAATTTCATCATTTGAATAATAAACAAGAACACGATTTGGCTGACATTCTTTAAAAGGATTTTCAAGAATTGTCGCTTCAAGCTCGGAAATTGTTTTTATTATTAATTCAGATGGTTTTCCAAGATATGCGTCAAGCTTTAACTTCAAAAGCGAATAGGCTTCTTCTTTGCTAAGGTCAGATTTAAAAGCAATATTGCCACTATTTATATAGGTTTTTGGGCTTATAAATCCACAATCAAGCGCCATTTGTTTTAGTTCAGACATCGGAAGTTTTCCGGTTCCGCCTACATTAACCGCCCTTAAAAACGCTATATAGATTTGCATTTTAACCCAATCATAATATTATAATTAAATGTTAGAATTACGCCCAAATTGTGAAAGCTGCAACAAGGATTTAATGCCGCAAGCAAGTGCGTTTATTTGTACATTTGAATGCACTTTTTGCCCTGATTGCACTAATGATTTTAATCATATATGCCCAAATTGTAGCGGTAATCTGTGCGAAAGACCAATAAGGCCAATATCCCTTTTGTTAAAATACCCTGCAAGCACCAAAAGAATTATAAAGGAATAAAATGACCATAATCAAAAGCCTTATTAATATTCTTGGTGAAACTGGTGTAATTCATGGTGAAGAAGTACAAAAACGCGCCGCCGATTGGCTTGGCGAATCGGTTTGCGGAGCGATGGCGATTGCGCGTCCCAAAACCGTTGAAGAATTATCGAAAACACTTAAATTTTGCTTTGATAATAATATAAGTGTGGTTCCTTCTGGTGGTCTAACTGGACTAGTTGAAGGCACAAAAGCTGAAAGCCATCAGATACAAATTTCAACCGAAAGAATGAATAATATTCTTGAAATTGATGCCATTGGAAAAACGATTACCCTTGAATCAGGTGTGCCTTTACAAAAACTATTAGAAACCGCCAGAGAGCATGAATTAATGTTTGCGGTTGATTTGGGCGCAAGGGGATCTTGTACAATAGGCGGCAATATTTCGACTAATGCCGGCGGCAATCAAGTAATTCGCTATGGCATGATGCGCAATCAAGTTTTAGGACTTGAAGCGGTTTTAATGGATGGCACTATTATTTCAAGCCTGAATAAAATGATTAAAAACAACACTGGCTATGATTTAAAACAATTATTCATTGGCTCCGAAGGGACATTGGGAATTATCACCAAAGCGGTTTTAAAACTTGAACCATTACCAAAATCGTCAAACACAGCATTTTTAGGAGTTAATAGTTTTGAAGATGTCGGCAATATTCTAAAAATTCTAAGTGCAAAATTTGGAAGTGCATTATCAAGCTTTGAAGTATTATGGAAAAACCATTATGAGCTTATTGCGGTACAAACTGGAAAGCATAATCCGCCACTACCTGCTGATTATGAATATTATATACTTGTTCAAACCCAAGGCTTTGATCCAGAAAAAGATAATTTATACTTTAATGAGACTTTGGAAAAAATGGCGGAAGATGAATTATTCCTTGATGCCATTATCTGTCAAAATGCGGCACAACAAAATGCAATCTGGGCAATCCGCGAAGACGTAGAAGGCCTTTTCAAAGCCATGAAGCCATGCGCGGTTTTTGATGTTGCTTTGCCAATTAAGCATATGGAAGAATATGTGTCTATTCTTAATCAATCTCTCTTGAATGAATGGGGTGATGGCGCAAAGATTGTTGTTTATGGACATGTTGGCGATTGCAATCTTCATATCCTTATATCCCCGCCTATTTGGAATAAGGATACTCATTTAAAATGCGAAGAGATT
This sequence comes from uncultured Caulobacteraceae bacterium, assembly GCA_964443435.1. Lineage (GTDB taxonomy): Bacteria > Pseudomonadota > Alphaproteobacteria > Caulobacterales > Aquidulcibacteraceae > Pseudaquidulcibacter. The sequence goes on from CAYUCW010000004.1 coordinate 25,502, forward strand.
GTTTATTCACCTTTGAAATCTTTTAATGGCTCAATTTCTGCGGAGCATGGAATCGGTATCGAAAAACGTGAATTTTTACATTACTCACGCGATGAAAATGAAATGGCATTAATGAAGCTTCTTAAAAAATCATTAGATCCTAAAAACCTTTTGAATCCAAATAAAATTTTTAATTAAATTAATTATAAATAATAGTTTGACAAAAATACACTTTGTTATAGCCTCAGATTATGACTGAGGAAATTATAACAAGTGTTTCAGAAATAAAAACAAATACTGAAACCCTAAAAGCACCCGAGAGTGTTTCTTTAAATAAAGAGAAAAGCTCTAAAATGACTTATGAAGAAGCGACGGACTATGCGCGCTTTTTACAACAAGCACAATTTACTTCAACCCCAAAAGAAATAGAAAATCTTCATAAGATTGGTTATGATGCTTGGTTTGAAGCTGAATTTAATAAGCCGCGTTCACAATCAGGCCGGGAATGGCTTGTTGAATCTGGACATACAGGATTTAAGGAAGATAGGAATTATTTTAATCCTACTCCTGGCGACTGGATGGCGTGGCAACAAATGCTTACTGGCGAAGATCAATTCCGTAAAAGAATTGCACTTGCCCTTTCTGAATTTTTTGTGGTTTCTTTAAATCCAATTGATGGCTTTTGGCCACCATATATGATTGCCGGATATTGGGATATGCTTTGCGATAATTGCTTTGGTAATTTTCGTGACTTACTTGAGATGGTTTCATTAAACCCTGCAATGGGAATGTATCTTAATACCAAAGGCAATTTAAAAGAAGACATAGCTTTTGGTAGAAGGCCCGACGAGAATTATGCTCGTGAAATAATGCAATTATTTACAATAGGGCTTTATGAATTAAATTATGATGGTACATTAAAGCTTAAAAATGGCAAGCCAATCGAAACCTATACGCAAGATGATATTACTAATTTAGCGCGTGTATTCACGGGTTTTGACAATGATTATTCAAAAACAACTTATAAAAATGTTGCTTGGGAATCTTATACACTAACTGGTCACGAATATACTAATCGGCCAATGGGATTTAATCCTAATAATCATTCAAATTTAGAAGTGAATTTTCTTGGGCTTAAAATTCCAGCTGGCACACCAGGTCCAAAAGCATTTACAATGGCGCATAATCATCTTGTGGTTCACCCCAATACTGCGCCATTCTTTTGCAAGCAAATGATTCAAAGATTGGTAAAATCAAACCCTAGCCCTGCCTATGTAAGGCGGGTCGTTAAGATTTTTCTTAAAAACGAGAAAGGAATGGTTGGTGATTTAAAATCTGTCTTTAAAGCAATTTTAATGGATGATGAAGCCGCAGAAATAAGCCAAGATAAATTGGCCGGCAAATTACGTGAACCGATGATACGTTATATCCAATTTGCTAGAACTTTTAATATGAAATCCGCTTCTAATAAGTGGCATATGTATAATATGTCAGATTCTGCATATTCATTAAGCCAAAGTCCGCTGCGTTCGCCTTCGGTCTTTAATTATTTTAGGCCAGGTTATGTTCCACCGCAAACGCCTATGGCTGAAAAAAACTTAACCGCGCCAGAGTTTCAATTGCATAATGATTCATCAACCGCAGGCTATATTAATTTTATGACTGGCGTTATTGCCAATGGGTATGGTGATGCCAAGCCAGTTTATAGTGAAATACTGCATCTTGCAGAAAAGCCATCTGAACTCGTGGAATGGCTTAATCTTCATATTACGGCAAATCAATTACGACCTGATACAAAGGCAATAATTATTAATGCGCTTAATTCCACACCCATTTCAGATAAAGAACCAGAAACTTCTAAGCTTGACCGCATAAGGGCATCTATTCTTTTAACCATGGCAAGCCCAGATTATTTAATTCAGAAATAATACTATGAAAATCAATAATACTAAAAATATAAATCGTCGAAGTTTTGTTAAACGCGCTAGCTCTTTAATGGGTATGGGTGCGGCAATGCCTATGGCACTTAATCTTGGTGCAATGGGTGAAGCCGCCGCGCTTGAAAATTCAGACTATAAAGCCTTAGTTTGTGTTTTTCTTTATGGCGGCAATGATCACGCCAATACAATTATACCATATGATAACGCTAATTATGAATTATATAGAAAAATTCGCGCCTCTTCTGCAAGCGAGTCTATTGCAATTAAGAAGGAAGAATTAGTCAATACTGCAATAAATCCACTTATACCGCAAACCTTTACTGATAATATGACTTTTGCATTAAATCCAAAGCTTAAAGGTCTAAAGCAAGTATTTGATAAAGGGCATTTAGCGATTCAGTTAAATGTCGGATCTTTAATGGCACCTACTAATTTAAAGGAATATAATAGTCCCGATAGAGATAAATATCCGCTTCCGCCAAAATTATTCTCACATAATGATCAGCAATCAATTTGGCAATCATTAGGAAGCGAAGGCTCAACTATTGGCTGGGGTGGAAGATTAGGGGATCTTGCTCTAAGTTCTAATAAGAACTCACTATTAACCTGTATTTCTGCAGGCGGTAATGCAGTTTTTGTTTCTGGAAATGAAAGCATCCAATATCAAATTGGTAAAGATGGCGCGACACCAATTTGGGGCGCAAAACAAAATTGGCTATATGGATCTAATAATTATAGCGATGCTTTACATAAAATTATAACTAAAAAAAGTGATAATCTGGTTGAGAATTCATTTGTTGACGTTACTAAACGCTCAATCAGTCTTGAAGAAATCGTCAATAATGCCATTAAGCCAATTGAACTTAAAACCAGTTTTGATAGCGGCAAGCCTAATGAATTGGCAGATCAGTTAAAAATAATCGCACGAATGATTGGTGCAAGAAATACACTTGGCTTAAAAAGACAAGTTTTCTTTGTCGCCTTAAGTGGTTTTGATAATCATGATAAATTAATGCTTGACCATCCTGTTTTAATGGAAAAATTAAATGATGCGATGAAAAGCTTTTATGATGCAACCGTTGAACTTGGCGTTGAAAATAATGTAACCACATTCACAGCTTCAGATTTTGGACGCACGCTTTCTTCAAATGGTAATGGTTCAGATCATGGTTGGGGGTCCCATCAATTTATCATGGGCGGCGCAGTTAAAGGTGGACGCTTTTATGGTATTGCGCCACACATTTCAATTAAAACCGAAGATCAGGTTGGACAAGGCAGATTATTGCCTTCAACATCTATATATGAATTTGCTTCAACTCTTGCAACTTGGTTTGGGGTTTCGGCAAGTGAAATGCCAAACATCTTACCTAATATCACAAGGTTTTCTAATAAGAATATTGGATTTATGGCTTAAGCCTTTAAAGGCTCTACAAAAGGAGGGCGCGGGATTGATGCTTGCGCTTCTTTTAATTTATCGCCCCATGATTCAGATAAGTCTTTAAAATATGGATCATTACGCTCTACGCGGTATTGTACTGGCTTTTGCCCTTCACCATTTCTAAGCATAATAATATCTATGGGAAGCCCCACCGCCAAATTAGACCGCATAGTTGAGTCAAAAGAAATTAGCGCGATTTTAACGGCTTCATTGAAAGGCGTGTCATATGAAAGCGCCCTATCAAGTATTGGCTTGCCATATTTTAATTCACCTATCTGTAAAAAAGGCGTATCTTTGCCGCAGCGAATTGAATTTCCAATATCATAAACAAGATAAAGCCTTAATTCTTCATCACCAACTCTTCCGCCAACCAATAGATTAGCGCCGAAGTTTATAGACTCGGCTTTCATACCAGTTTTTATACCGATTTGCGTTTCTCTTAAAACTTTGCCAATAAGCTCGACGGCACGAAAAATTGAAGGCACAGTTTGTAGCGACTCTAATTGTTCGGTTTCGATGTTTAATACACCTTCTTCAAGCTTAGAAATAGTCGCCTGAGTTACAGATAAATTACCAGCAGAAGCAATGAAAATATGTCTATCATCACTTTCATAAACATGAAGTTTGCGAAAAGAAGATATATTATCCACGCCGGCGTTAGTTCTTGTATCCGCCATCATGATTAGTCCAGCATCGATTAGCATGCCCACGCAATAAGTCATTCTTAGCCCCGAATCAGATAATTACATCTAGACTATATTATTGATTTTGCCCACGAACAAAAAGATTTACACTTAATAATTCTTCGCCACCACCAGTTCTTACACCAGAAATCGGCGCGGCATCATTATAATCAAGACCATGTGCGATTTTTAAATAGCTTTCATTGGGGCAAACACCATTGGATGGATCAAAGCCAACCCAGCCTAAACCTTCTATATAGCTTTCTGCCCATGCATGCGCCGCTTCTTGGAAATTCATGCCATCATCGCGCAATAAATGACCGGAAACATAGCGCGCGGGAATTTTTAGGCTTCTTGCCGACGCAATAAATAAATGGGCATAATCTTGGCAAACACCTTTTTTAATCGTTAAAACTTCGGATGCTTTAGTTGCAACACTAGTTTCGCCAATTGTAAATTGCAAATCCTCAGATAGCTTATCTTTTAAATTATGTAGCGTTGAAAGTGTATCTTTGCCTATGCATTTATTTGCATAATCCAAAATATCATTATTAAAATCTGCATATTGAGAGCTTCTAAGGAAAATGCTTGGGTGCAAAATTTCTTCGGCTTTATCGCCTATACCAACATTTGGAAAAGTCTCGGCATTTCCTATAATCTCAATTGTGAATGTATTTATAGGCTGATCAATCGTCAACATATGACAAATATTTCCATATTCATCATTAAAGCTTTTAAGGCCGGCATCACAGTCTATATTAATCGACCAATTTATAATAGACTGATTTATATTGGATTTTGGCGTAATCTTTAATAATTGCACCAATTTTTTAATAGGCTGTGTGAAGCTATATTTTGTATTATGATCTATATTAATATGCATGATTAAAAATGGAATTGTTCACTTAAATTTTTACTTATGTCATTATTTCGCACAATGAAATAATTCAAAAATTCATGTAATCCTGAATTAATTATATTGTCTATTTTTTCAGACTTAAGTAATTGATGTAATTCTCTTGCAGTGCGATTTGCCGCCCCTTGCTTACCAGTATTCTTAGTAATTTCATTAAGCATATCTTGGGCAATAGTTATACAAGAATAAAGCGAGCGCGGCATTTCTTTGTTCAAAATCATTAGTTCGGCAACATGCCAAGCCATAAGGCCTTCGCGATATATCCAACGATAAGCGGTTTCCGCCGAAACACTCCTAAGTAAAACCGTCCATTGGGCTTCATCAATAGGACCGCCAACACGCTCATGCTTTGGTAATAATACATGATATTTAACATCAATAATTCGTGCTGTATTATCCGCGCGCTCTAGCGCCGATCCTAAACGAATAAAATAGAAGCACTCATTCCGAAGCATTGTTCTTTGTAGTGCGCCTTCAAAACTACTTACAATCGATTCAATCCAATCGATAAAGGGCTGTATATTATCGCCTATAATTTCCCGCTTTTTTGCTTCAAAACTAAGCCAAGCTTCGTTCAAAGTTTCAAAAACCTCACGCGTGAGTGCGGTTCTTACCGCCCGTGCATCATGCCTTGCTTTGGCAAGACAAGAATAAATAGAGCTTGGGTTTGTTTCCGAAAAAACCATGAATTCAATAATTTCTTCGGCAGTAATATTTTTCAAATCACCCTTATAAAGATATTCCGCACCCGAAGCCGTAAAGGCACTACGCATACCACTTACCCCATCACTATAGGGTAAAAGGTCAAATTTTTGCGACGCTTCGATAATTCTTACTGTGAAATCGGCTCTTTCAATATGGCGGCCTATCCAATAAAGACTAGAGGCAGTTCTTGATAACATTATTCACCGCCTTTCATGTCAACTACCCAAGTATCTTTAGTGCCACCGCCTTGGGAGGAATTAACCACCAAAGATCCTTCAGTTAGAGCAACTCTTGTAAGCCCCCCAGGCACAATATTAATTCCATTTGAGCCCGTTAGGATAAATGGTCTTAAGTCAATATGGCGCGGCGCAACCCCATTTTCGGTAAGTGTTGGGCAAGTTGATAAAGCCAAAGTTGGCTGTGAAATATATCTATGTGGTTCGGCAATTAAATGCTTTCTAAATTCTTCAATTTGCGCCTTTGTCGAAGTTGGGCCAACCAACATCCCATAACCACCCGAACCATCAACAAGCTTCACAACTAATTTATCAAGATTAGCCAAAGTATATTCATAGCCTTCTTTTTCACGACATTTAAAGGTTTCTACATTGGGGATAATTGCTTCTTCACCGGTATAGAATTTCACAATTTCTGGCATATAGGAATATATTGCTTTATCATCGGCAATACCTGTCCCTGGGGCATTTACAATTGTAACATTCCCTGCGGCATAGGCATCCATAATCCCTGCAACACCAAGTACCGATTCTTTATTAAAGAATAATGGATCTAGGTAGTCATCATCAACACGGCGATAAATAACGTCAACGCGCTTTTTACCAAAAATTGTTCGCATATAAACAATTCTATCTTCAACAAATAAATCGCTTCCTTCAACTAATTCCACGCCTGTATTATCGGCAAGGAAGCTATGTTCATAAAAAGCTGAATTATATGGCCCAGGGGTAAGTATTACACATACTGGGTCTTTATTTATATTTTTTGGCGCAACCGAACGAAGCATAGCATTTAGTGCATCTGGATAATGCTCTACGGGTCTTACGCGTGAATTTGTAACCAGATGCGGGAAAAGCCTTTGCATAGCTTGTCTATCTTCAAGCATATAAGAAACCCCAGACGGAGTTCTTGCATTATCTTCAAGAACATAAAATTTATCTTCATCAGTTCTTACTAAGTCAATACCAGAAATATGTGACCAAATATTATGCGGAGGCACAATACGCGTCATTATAAGGCGATATTGCGGATTAGCGTAAATTAAATCCTCTGGAATAATGCCCGCTTTAAGAATTTCTTTTTTTGAATATATGTCTTGAAGAAACATATTAATCGCGGTTACGCGCTGTTTTAAACCTTTTTCAAGCCTATCCCATTCATTGCCCGATATAATTCTTGGAATTACATCAAAGGGAATAATTTTTTCTTCAGCTTCTTCATTAGAATATACCGCAAATGTAATACCAGTTTTACGGAAAATATGCTCGGCCGCGGCCTGCCTTAATTTTAATTCTTCAATATTATGTTTATCAAGCCAGTCTTTCAAAACACTATATGGTTTACGCGCTTTACCTGTAAATCCATTCATTTCGTCAAAAAATTTCAACGTCATTCCTGCCCCCTAAGCGCCTTTACGCATCATTGCGAAATATAGCCATACAATGCTATTTAATAGGCATTAGACAAGTAAACTTGCCGTAAATTTATACAATTATAACTGAAAAATAACACATATGACACCTAAGCCTAAATATTAGGCAAAAAATTCAAAACAACCCTTATGTAAATTCTTAAATTTTATAATTAAAATAAATAATTCTATTCATAACAAGCTTTGTTTTAAATTAATTGACAATAAAAACAATAGATAATAATTAAATGCTACGGGGCAATGCAACCCCCCGTTTAGATTATATATTTCGAATTAATCCAAGTGTTGCCTTTAAAGGTTAATAGCCAATAAAAAGGTACGCGCATGGAAAATAATATTAAATTTAGTGATTTATTTAAAACCTTCCTCAAAATAGGTTTCATAAGTTTTGGCGGCCCAATGGGTCAAATCGCACTTATGCATAAGGAAATTATTGAAGATAAAAAATGGATAAAAGAAGACGAATTTTTATCTGCACTTAATTTTTGCCATCTTTTACCAGGACCCGAAGCTCAACAATTAGCAACCTATATTGGTTGGAAACTTCATGGAACGAAAGGCGGCCTTGCTTCTGGTCTTTTATTCATAATTCCGGGCGCAATAATAATGCTTATGCTAAGTCTTATTTATGTAAGCTTTGGGAATACAAATTGGTTTAAATATTTATTTATTGGTATTCAAGCCAGTGTTTTAGCAATTATTATTCAGGCTTTAATACGTATCACGAGCCGTTCCTTAAAAAATCAATTTCATTATATAATCGCAATTTTAAGCTTTATTGCTTTATACTTTTTTGCCGCACCATTTCCAATTATAATTTTGACTGCTGCGATTTTAGGAATTGCCATAACCCCAAATACTAAGCATGCAGAATTTAAAATAGCTCAATTAACATCTCAATTAAAACTTCAGTGGCAATCAAGTCTTTTGTCTTTAATAACATGGCTTTTTATATGGTCGCTTCCTTTTATTGCTATAGTTTTTAGTTTTGGCAAACAAAGCATATTTTTTGATATTGCCGCGTTCTTTTCAAAACTTGCGGTCACAAGTTTTGGTGGGGCATATGCCGTTCTGACTTATATGGCCCAAGAAGCAGTTTATACTTATAATTGGGTAGATGCCAAACAAATGATAGATGGATTAGGACTTGCAGAAACTACGCCTGGGCCATTAATTTTAGTTACACAATTCATTGGATTTTTGGCCGGATATGGCGATAATCATTCGATTTCAAATGGAATAATTGCCAGCCTTATTGTACTTTGGGTGATTTTTGCGCCATGTTTTTTATATATTTTCACCTTTGCGCCATGGATTGAATTATTAAATAAAATCGAATGGCTAAAAGGCGCATTAAGCGCCATAAGTGCCGCAATTGTTGGTGTAATTGCCAATCTTTCGCTCTGGTTTGCCCTTCATATTTTATTTAATAAAATCACTAATATTGATTATTCAATATTTAAATTTAGTATGCCCGAATTATTAAGCTTTAATCCGATTGTTTTATTATTATCGGCGATTGCGGCATTTTTAATATTTAAACAAAAGCTCAATATTATTTATGTCTTGGCAATTAATGCAGGTCTTGCACTTGTATTAAGTGTTTTAGGCTTCGTCTAGCTTTTGTGCCAATTCTTCAATTCGTTTAGAAGCATTATCAAATAATTCGGCCGTATCTTTTATATTTTTAGATGCCGTGGCTTCGATTTTTTTGGCAATATTAGTTTGCTCTTTGATTTCAAGATCAAACGTGCCTTGTCTTACGTCTTTTAGGCGTGCAACTTCGGCTTCAGTAGCATGAAGCTTTTCTCTAAGCTCATGGGCTTCATCAGCCAAAAGAATTGCCGCCATAAGAAAAAGTCTTTGCTCACCTATTTGCCCAACTGATTTAGTAAGATTAGTTACATGAGTATCAAAATAACGGGCAAGCTTTGTAATATGCTCTTCTTGACCATCATCACAACCAATTGCATACGCACGGCCATTCACATTGATTTGCACACTACTCAAAATATACCCCTATACCGGACCTATTATAGTTCTTATATCTTCGATTGCTTCACTTAGAGCAGTTCTTGCATCTAGTATAGCCGCTTCTAGGTTTTCTTCACGCTGTTTAGCCACTTGCAAAGAAACATCATCCGGAGAAACCGCATTAGATTCAGAAGCATTTTTACCTTCTTCATAGCCAGCACTTCGTGCCAGCTCAGCAACTTTAATTACTGAAGTTGATATAGATTTCTCTAAATGGTCAAGGGCATTATTAAAGCGCGCGACAGCGATTTTTAACTCATGCGATGCAACTGGTAATTCAGACATATAAACCTACCTTAGAGTATGCATATTACTGATTTTACACAAATACAAGTAGATTATTTTTGTTTTGTAATACCTTCAGAAGTCATAATTATTCGTTTAATTGTGCCATCTTCATTATAATAAAGTCTATCTATAGCAACAGACCTATTAAAACTTCCGCCATTAGTATTAATAGCGCCATTATGATAAATAAAATATGACTTCCCTTTAAAATCAATTATTGACTGGTGATTTGTATTAGAATTTCCAGCCAGTTCGTTTAATATGCCTTTATATTCCCAAGGGCCATGTATACTCTTACTCATGGCATAAGCGATTTTTTCTGGAAAACCTGTTGCATAGCTCAAGTAATACCAATCATTACGTTTATGTATCCATAATGCTTCGGTAAATTCAGGAAGATTAATAGTTTTAATCTCACCTTCGGTTTCAATCATATTTTTCTTTAATTTAATATATCTTGGCTTTTGATTGCCCCAAAACAAATATGCTTGCCCATCATCATCTATAATAACACTTGGATCAATATCATCCCAAGAAATCTTTACATCTTTGGTCATATCGTTTGTTATTAATGGTTTACCGGCGGCATCTTTAAACGGACCAAGTGGCGTATCACCCACAGCTACACCAATTGCTTTTCCAGGGTTCGTATCATTATGTGAAATAGATACATACCAAAAGTATTTTCCGTCTCTCTCGATAACTTGGCTTGCCCAAGCATCGCCCTTTGCCCAAGCAAAATCTTTTGCCGCAAGTTTTGCACCATGCCGTTCCCAATTAATCATATCAGACGAAGAAAAAACTAACCAATCATGCATAACATAACCGCGACCATCTTTTGATTCATCATGACCAGTGTATAAATAGACTTTGTCTTTTACCACAAGTGCAGCAGGGTCAGCGGTAAAAACATCTTTGAATATTGGGTTTTCTGCAAAAGCATTAGTTGCAGAAAAAATAGATATAATTGAGATTAATTTCAATAGATTAGATTTAGTCATGCTAGCCCCCTGTATATTGTCAGACAATTACATGGAGAAACCGAGGTTGTCAATTAAAAACAAAATCAAATTTGAGATATCAATTTATTTAAAATGGCTTTGCCAGTTTCATTCCACTCAATTGACTTTGAAACAATCAAACATGCTTCAGATTTTAGTATTAATCCATCAGATAGAATTTTTAAATTATTTGCAAATAAAGTTGCGCCAGAAGTTGTAATGTCAACAATTGCTTCGGCAACCCCATTTGAAGGCGTGCCTTCGGTTGCACCACTTGAATAAACAATTGAATAATCATTTACATTATTCTTTTGGAAAAATTCAGTGGTAAGGCGCGTGAATTTTGTTGCAACCCTTAGTCTTTGACCATGGATTTTACGGATTTCAGAAGCAACTTCGGCTAAATCTTCCATAGTATTCACATCAAGCCAGCCATCTGGAACGGCAACCACGACATCGGCATTACCAAAACCGAGCCTTGATTTAATTTCAACCAAATCTTCGGAAATTGCGCTTTGTTCACGTATTAAATCTTCTCCGGTTATACCCGCGTGAATTTCACCATTTAATAAACCTTTGGCAATTTCAGATGAGGACATAAGTCTTATATCTATGTCATCTGAACCAATCAGACGTGCGCTATAGCTTCTTTCGCCGCCAATTTGTTCAAGACTTAGACCTCTTTCTTTAAGCCAAGATTCGCATTGGGTCTTTAATCTACCTTTTGAAGGAATTGCAAAAATAAGTTGGGTATTAGTCATTTTGCGCCCCTATTCTTTCAGGCCTTATAACCGCGCCAATCGCCATAGCAGATTTTTCATTCTTAGAGATTTTGCCAATCAAATTATCATAGCGACCACCCGAAGCAATTGGATCTATTGACGCCCCAAATATATCGAATGCAAAGCCATCATAATAATCAAAACGGCTTGATTTAGTAGTTTTGAAAATAATATCTTTTATTTTTAATTCATTTAGTCGTGATTTTAGGGCTTCTATATATTCGGCAAAATCTATATTTAATTCACCCGAAATTTCCAAAATTTCCGCAAAAGCCTTATTAGGTTCATCCTTTATATTTATGAATTTTTTTATTAATTCGACAGTTTTTTCATCTATGCCATCTGAATTTTTACGCAATAGTTTTTGATAGAATCTTGCCGCAATTTCTTCAGGTGTTCTTCTGTGGAAGGTTTGATAATCCTGATTTACAAGTGTTTGCATTACATAATCATAAGAACCAACTGCGCCCTTTTTAAATAATTCTTCTTCTTCAGGATTAAGACCAATTTTTTGACGTGACGCAATTTTTAAAGCTTTTAGGAAGGCATTTTGGCTATCTAAATTTTGCTTAAGATAAATTTTCCAAACATTCGGAATATTTAAAAGGCTTATAAATTTTGGAATTAAACCACCATCAGAAATTACAGCCGAAAGTTTAGATTCAAAATTACCTGCTATTTCGGCACAAATATTAAATACCTTTATATCAGCGGCCTGTGCATCATTATTGCCAAAAATTTCAAGCCCTATTTGGGTCACCTCGGCCTCAATATCACCAGTGACTTGACTTTCTCTGAAGACTTTTCCTTCGCATAAATAAGTCCCATCAATGCCATTAGATAAATATTTCAAAGCCGCAGGAATGGTTAAATCCGCGCGCAAACAATATTCATTTCCATTAGGGGCATGCGCAAAATATAACCTTGGCCTTAGGTTTTCGCCCGCAGTTTCAAGCACGATATCAGAAGGAACAAGCATAGGTAAATCCACCCATTCCCCTTCAAAACCGCTTAAAGACTCACGTATTTTGGTGCGTATTTCTATCGTCATAACTAGCCCAATATAGCCTTAACAGCATTTACAAGATTGGTTCTTAATATTTCAGATTGCGCAGGTCGCCCTTCGCGCCAAGCATCATTATCTTTAATATTTTTCGCCATTTCAGCGCCAAGTTTTAAATCTTTTAAAGTCAGAACGCCTTTTTCACGCTCATTCGAGCCTTCAATAATAACAAGTGGTGAAGAACGCCTATCGGCATATTTCATTTGCGCTTTCATACCGGCACTTCCAAGATATACTTCGGCCATAATGCCCGCGCTTCTTAACTCATTTGCCATTTGGAAATAGCCATTCATTGCGTCATTATCAAGACATAAAATTACAACTGGCCCAGTTCTTGGCGCACTTACATGACCAGAAGCCTCTAGTGCCGCAATCAGTCTTGAAACCCCAACCGAACAACCCGTTGCCGGCACTCTCTCACCCCTAAAGCGCATGATTAAATCATCATAGCGACCGCCAGAGCCAATAGAGCCAAATCTTATTTCATTACCTTTTTCATCAATAGTCTTTGCAAGGAATTCCGCTTCAAATACTGTACCTGTATAATATTCAAGGCCGCGAACAATTGAAGGATCTATTTCGGCGCGCGCTTCATTAATTCCCAAGGCAATCAAAGTTTTTGAAATAGTTTCAAGTTCTTTTATGCCTTCAAGACCAATTTCATTATTACCAATAATTTTTGAAACCGCCTCAAGGCTTTCTAAATTAGATCCCATTCGGGTTTTAGTGAATTCAAGTACTTTTGCGATTTGTGCGGCTTCAAGCCCAGCACCTTTAGTAAAATCACCTGAAATATCTTTACGCCCTGCGCCCAATAATTGTTCAACACCTTCTAGCCCAAGCCTATCAAGCTTATCAATGGCTCTTAATATAGTTAGGCGCGATGTTTCATTATTACAGCCAATTTCCTGTAATAAGCCATCCAATAATTTACGATTTGAAATTTTTACAATTGTTAAATCTGGTGAAATACCTGTGGCCTCTAGTGCGCTTGAAAGCATGGCAATTGTTTCGGCGTCCGCTTCTGGCCTATTAGAGCCGATGATATCGGCGTCACATTGCCAAAATTCACGAAAACGCCCTGGGCCTGCTTTTTCATTGCGCCAAACTGGCCCTGCCGCGCATCTACGATAAGGCTTTGGAAGCCCATCATAATTTTGGGCAACAAATCTTGCAAGTGGCGCAGTTAAATCATAGCGCAAAGACATCCATTGTTCATCATCATCTTGAAGCGCGAAAACACCTTCATTTGGCCTGTCGGAATCAGGAAGGAATTTACCTAAGCAATCGGCATATTCCATTGCACCTGTTTCTAGTTGCTCAAAACCCCAAGTTTTATAAACACCTAAAATTTTATGTATAATATTCTGTGCAGATTCTAATCTATCGGCTCTATTATCTATAAAGCCACGTGGATTTCTTGCAATTGGTCTAAAGTCTTTTGGGTCTATAGTTTCCATAATATCTTATACTCAGTTAAGCTTTAAATTACACGAATGTAATGGCTTTTTTAGGTGACGTTCTTCTTACTTATTGCTAATGCTTATTTTACAGAAATTATCAATCAGAAAATACTTTAAATCTAAAGATTGGCAGATAAATGACCGACATTAAAAAGAAAAAGCGGAATCTTATAATAGCAGGTACTATTGCACTTTCTTGTTTTATGGGCCTTGCAACAGTTATGTCGGTTATTATTGCAGGTAATAAAGCTGATTCAGAGCCAAGTGAAACCGCAATAATTATAGAAGAAATTAATTGGGAAACTTTCACTACTGATAAATTAGCCGCCCTTGGATTTGGTTTTGCAACCGCAAGCGTTAATGGAAAAATCCTAAGCATTAGCGGTGATACAAATGATGCACAAAGTCGTGAAGCGGCATTTAATGCGGCCAAATCCGCGGTTTTAGATTCTGGAAAAAATACTAGTGACAATAAAATTAGTGCTTTTGAAAACCTAATAACTATTAATGGTGAAAAAATTAATGAATTACCGGATGCTTTATCTGCGCTTGGCAATAAGCCTGAAGCGGAAAGCTGTCAGAATGCATATGATTCACTATTACAAGGCCGCGTAATTAATTTTAATTCTGGATCTTCTATTATTACCGAAGATTCAAAACCATTATTAGATGCTTTGGCAAAAGTTGGCACAAAATGCATTAATTATATTGTTGAGGTTGGTGGTCACACTGACAATAAAGGTGAAGAATTATCAAACCTTGGCCTGTCTGAAAAACGCGCACAATCAGTTGCCGATTATCTTATAAGAAGCGGCATTGAGGGTAATCAAATAATTGCCAAAGGCTATGGCGAAACCATGCCTCTTGATAATTCAAATTCAATGGAAGCAGACGCCAAAAACCGCCGCATCGAATTTAAAGTAAGCGAAAAGCAATAATTAATTACAATAAGATTTTAATTGTTTAAATTCTTCATCGGTTAAAGCTTTTTGGCCTTTTTTGGCGTGCTTTTTTGCGATTTCACTTCTTTTATCTGAATTAGGATGGCTTGAGCTATATTCAAGAATTTCATTTAATTTATCATTCTTAATTAGTTCTTTTTCACCAAGAGTTTTAAAGAAACTTTCCATGCCAGAGCCATCAATACCTGCTTTGTGAAGCAATTCTAAACCTCTTAAATCCGAACGAGATTCTACATCTCTTGAATGTTTAAGATCCGTAAGATTTGCGCCATAAACAATCGCTTGTTGCCCAACACCAGAGCCGCCGCCAATAATAGCGTCAAGAATAATCGCATATCCCATGCTTCTATAAAGGCCGACTAAAACATCCTTGCTTTCAATATGGGAAATTTCGTGACCTATTACCGCCGCAATTTCTTCTGAATTTTTCGCATCATTCAGAAGCCCTTGGGTTAAATATAAGCGACCAGCCGGCATAGCAAAAGCATTTGTTATTGGCATATCAATAACACCTACTTTTATTTTGGTATCTAAATCGGCATTTTTTGCAATTTTATTAACAAGATTTTCAAGGATAATTTGTTTATTCTTATCCTCAGGAACACAAAAATCAAAACCCAATTCTAATTGGCTCTCAACCGATTGCCCAATTTTTTCTTCAAATGATTTAGAAGTCATTTTCGCAAGCGGAACCGCCAATATAGGAATTCCATAGAAAATTATCGCCGCAAATGAAATTGATGCTGCTACAAGTACACCAATAAGCTTTAATTCTTTTTTATGGTGAAAACCTTGATTTAATGATTTCACATGGCTTGATAAAGCTTCAAAATCTTGTTGTGATAGAGTTAGCCTTGCATCATCATCATTTTTAATTGAGATTTTGTAAAACTCTCTATCAATAAGAATTATATCTTTAAAGTCCCATCTTATCCATTTGTTTTCAAGCTTGAATTCCAAATATTGTGTATGAATGCTTATATTCACTTCATGAATTTTTGCGATTTTACCATCGGAAAAATATGCCACTAGATAATTCCAATATCCAATTCTAAAGCGTCGGTTAGTCCCTCACCATGTGTTGGACCTTTTTCGCCTTGATTAATAGTATCAAAGTCTAAATGACCTTCAGCTTTTATATTGGTTAAAATAAATCTTGCATTTCTTGCCAATACTACTGGCATTAATATACCAAATGATAAAATAATAATTATAGAGTTTACAAGGATTTGTAAAAATAATGGGAAAGCTTTGATTTCAGATCTAAACTTAACATTATCAATACTTAGTCTTTTAAATACCGCCCTTTGAATCGCCGCTTGGTATGGTAAGGAAGCAATAATTGCAATTATCAAAAATATAAAGATTGCACCATAAATTTTTGCTATTAATCCAGCCACAACTTCTGGGTCTTCAGCTAGAAAAATTTCTGAACCGCCATTGAATAAAGGCATAAAAATCATAGCAAATCCTACATAAGTAAGCATAATTGCAAACCAATATATGGCGAAATATTTATATACATTTTCGCCAATTTCTTTAGTATCAGCAAATTCAAATCTTTTATCACCAAAAGATAGACCGCTTAAAAGCTTATTTGAAAGATTTATTGTCATTTTTGGCGAGTACCAGCCAAATGTAATTATTGTTAGAAATAACTGCCCTAAAAAACTAAATGCAAATTCCATAGGCTTGCCATGCAAACCAAACCTAATTCCGCGCCATACTGTTCGGCTTGCCATATAGCGAATTGAGAGCCAAACTGCTGCACCCATTACCAAATAAATAAAAATCAAAAATGGAATAGAAATTAAACCAGCCCAAACAGGCGGAAGCAATTGAAGTCCAAAAATAAAAGCAAGATATGGAATTACAAATACAACTAAGCCTATTAAAAAGCCTTTGAATAATTCGCCGCCTTTTCCTGTATATTCGAATGGCTCATTATTTAAAAAATTATTATTCCAGATTCTTTTTCGAACATTGGTTATGCCCCAGAATCTATAAAGCGTTAAGGTAACAATCCCAAGACCAAAATTCTTAATACTTAAATCAATAAAGTTTGGGCCCTTAATCTTACTTGTTAAGACTATATTTGTATTATTTTCGTTTTCCATTTTATATCCCCCAATAATATTTAAAAGGGATAATAATAAAAAATCAAGTATAAATTTAAATTATTGAAATAATTTATCTTTCAATTGCATTAATCAATATTTCAGGCGTAAGTAATTGAGGCAATATTTCAGGTTTTTCATTTCCATTTTTATAGACTAAATATAATGGAACACCCGCACGACCATATTTTTCAAGAGCTTTAGTTATGGCTTCATCTCTTTGCGTCCAATCGGCGACATAATAATCAATATTTACAAACGCTTTTTTGGCATTAGGATTATTAAACGCCACTCTTTCATTTACTTTACAAGTAATGCACCAATCGGCGGTGAAATTAACAACCACAGTTTTGCCCGAAGCAATGCTTTGGCTTACTGCTTGCTCTGACCACGGTTTTTCATTGCCTGAAAGTTTTACTTCTGCATTTTGCGAATTATTAATAATTAATACGCCAAGTCCAAAAGCAAATATATTCACAAATAATAGACTTAGGAACAAAGCTTTGCTTGGTTTTTGTTTATGAATAATCACACTTATTAAGACTAATGCCATAAGTGATAATGCGGTAATTATGCCAAGGCCGCCTTTAACCGCACCCAATACCCATACGAGCCAAGCCGCAGTTAAAAACATCGGTAAAGCCAAGAATTGCTTAAGTCTTACCATCCAAGTTCCTGGTTTTGGTAATTTTTCCAATAATTTAGGGAAATAGCACAATATTATAAATGGCAAAGCAAACCCAAGCCCAAGCGCAATAAATATAATCATGCCCATAAATGGACTTGAAGAAACCGCAAAGCCTAAAGCAAAACCCATAAATGGTGCAGTACAGGGCGACGCGACCATAACCGCTAAAACACCTGAAAAGAATGCGCCTATATTACCATTCTTATTTGCAAGATTAGATCCTACCCCTTGAAGGCTTGTTCCTATTTCAAATGCACCAAGCAATGATAAAGCAAGTATGAAAATAATCACACTTATTATGGTCAGAAAAATTGGGTTTTGCAATTGAAAGCCCCAGCCGATGCTTGCGCCCAAAGCTTTGATTATAAATAAAATTGCGCCCAAAAGTGCAAAGCTTGCAATCACGCCAAGCCCATAAAAATTACCATATTCAATTGCACTTTTACCGCCAGTGTGTGCAATTTTAGTAAGCCCAATTATCTTCATTGCTAAAACAGGAAAAACACAAGGCATAAGGTTTAAAATTACGCCACCAAAAAATGCAAATAAGCTTGCCTTAATAAAATCCAGCCAATTAATATTAAATGCGCTTTTACCTGAAAGTCCGCTTGGCAAATCGCCAGCTTTGGCATTTATTTCGCCATATAAATCCTGTCCATCTAATTTATATTTTAAAATGCCTTTGATTTCATTGGGAAAGGCTTTTGGAAATGACGCAGATTTTTCAAGTTTAATAGATGCACCATTTTCACCAGTTTCAAGCTTTTGGCTTGCGGCATGATTTATAAGCGTACCATCACTTAATTCATAAGGGAAAAATTCGGCGGATTTTATATTACTAAAGCTTTTATCATTTAACCCAATTACTAAATTATTATCATTATTAATTATGGCATTAATATTTAAAGGCTTTGGCAAATCCTTAATTGTTTTTTCGATAATGCCTGCATAAAGGCTATTTTTATTTTCATTTGAAATTTTAATCTTAATTTCTAAATCTGCTTCACCAGGGATACAGACTTTTTCGCACTCAAGCCAATTTGCTTTTGCTTTAATTAAATAATCGCCATTTTTAATTTCTTTGGGAATATTTATTAAAACTGGTAAAATTACTAAATTTGAATAGCCATAGTTTACAAATTCACCAAAGGGTAATTTTTCAGGAACTGGCCATAAAATATCGCCCGCACTAATGCCATTAGGAAGCGTCCATTTAAGGCTTGTGGCTTCGCCTACATCACCATAATTACGCCAATAAGTATGCCAATCTGGGTTAATTTCTTGTTTTAATGCAATATATAAACTTGAGCCGGCTTTAACGCTATCCTTATCGCTAATAAGGCTTGCTTTAACATTTGATGCACCAAAGCCCTGGGCATTAACGCTATTTGTAAATAATACGAAAATTATTGAAATAAGGCCAAGGATTATTCTATTTATATTTTTCATAAGTTTTATACGCACCAAACTGATAATAGTTGCATATATCTAAAATAAATTTTGACAAACTAAAAGTTACATTATAGCTTTGATTTGTGACTATACTTCCGCATTTACCTAATTGGTGGTTTGATGATATTATCATTGGACGAACCATTGAATTCGGCTCTGGGCTGATAACAGCTGAGGACATCGAATTATTCCACGAAAAATTCGCTTCTAATATGGCTTATAAGCCGTCTGAAACTGGATATGAAAATCGTGGCAAACGTGCCGCCGAAAGCCATGTATACACAATCTGGCGCAAAATGCTTTATGAAGAAACCAGATCTTGGCCAATAATAAGAAGGCTTTCACAAGACAATTTACGTTACCACCGCACTTGTTATGATGGTGACAAACTTCATGTAAGCATGACTTTTCTTGCCGCCGAACATCGCAATGATGAAGAAGGCGTTTTAGTCGCTAATCACGAAGTACTTGATAATGATGGCCTTATTGTCATGAGTGTTTTGACAAAAACCTTACTTGCCAAAGCACCAAAATAAAAAAAGTCCCAAAATAAAAAAGCCCCAATTTTTCAATTGGGGCTTTTATTTTTGATTTAATTAAAACTATGCAGCAGGCGCAGTTCTAATAGTTTGTTGCACCAATTTCTGCCACTGAAGTAATGATACTAAGTGTGCGTAAATCGCAGCAAGTGCACCTTTTTCTTTTAATTCATTGAATTTGTCAGCCGGCAAAGCATTGAGCTTTTCTTCTGAAATCGCGATATAATCCGCAACTTTCACAGTTTCAGCAGGTGATCCATCAGGATTGCTTGGCGTGAATGTTACTGATTTTTCTTCTAAAAGATCCATAGAAACAATAAGCTCTACCCACTCATCAGTGCCACGTCTTTGACGTTCGAAATCTTGTAAGAACTCAATTGCGCCTTTTGTATAATCAGTTGGCTCACCATCTTTGAATAATGGCAGGTCAGGATTAGTACCAATCATAGGTGCCGCTTCATCAATGCAAACTACAAAATTATCATTTTGATCATCAGCAGCAAATACGAAAGGATAACGACGGATAAATGCCGGAATATAAGTATCTAAATCCCAGTTACCATCTTTATCAATAAATAAGTTTTCATTGCCACGCGCCGCAAAAACCGCAAGAGGGGTTTTTTTATCTGGTGCAAAAATAATCGGCATACAAGTTGCCGCAATACCAAATTCTTGAACAGTCAAAGGCACTACATGGCTAGTTGCTGCAAAGCCAAACGGATTTGCAATATTTTTTAGGCCTAAATCTTTATGCGCCTCAAGGCTTAGTGGTTGAGGGTTTTGGTAAAGCATTACTTTACCTGCTAAAGCTGCCTCATTTTGCGTTTCATCCGCCATTTAAATCTCCATTTTTATAGCCGCTAATAAAGCTTTATTAGATAAAAGCC
Source organism: uncultured Caulobacteraceae bacterium (assembly GCA_964443435.1). Taxonomy (GTDB): domain Bacteria; phylum Pseudomonadota; class Alphaproteobacteria; order Caulobacterales; family Aquidulcibacteraceae; genus Pseudaquidulcibacter. The sequence goes on from CAYUCW010000004.1 coordinate 46,108, forward strand.
AATATAGCTTAGTAAACCCTTTGCAGTAAGCTATTGTGCCTTAGGTAAGACCTTAATAATTTGTGCTTTTTGTGGGTTAAAATATTGTTTTGCCAAAGCTTTTACTTCTTCAAGCGTGGTTTCTTCATATTGTTTCTTGCCATCACGAATAATAATTAGGCGCGTTTTATTGAAACTTGATCCTTGAAGCCAGTTAAGCCACCATGGATTATTATTTATTGTTTCTTCAAAATTAGCGATTAAAGGGTTTCTTGCACGATTAAATAAGTCGGCATCAATTTTCCCTTCTACTAATTCGGCGGTGATATTTTCGATTTCCGATAAATATTTATCTGTCTCTTCAGGTTTTAAGACAAGTGAAGCACTTAATGTTCCATAATCCTTATAAACCGTTGAAGGCGACCAGCCAGTTGAAGGGCTATAAGTTCCACCAAATTTTTCACGAATAACTTCGTTTAAACGAATTTGAAGAATAGATTCTAGAATTCTTAGCTTTCTAACTTCTTTGCCATCGCCATAATCACGCATTGGCCAAAACACCAAACCAAGCGCTTGGTCTTTATTGCCTTCATGATATAGCGTAGTAGTTTTCCGCGCACTTGGGAATTTCATATTACGCTCTGAAGCTCTTTCATCTGGTTTATCGGCAAATTTTGGTAATGCCCCAAATGTTGAACCTACCGCTTTTATGGCATCAGCAATTGTTGTATCTCCAATAATTACAATTTCCATTGCCGGGTTTTTAATTGCATTTTGATATGCAGTTTTTGCGGTTTCTAAATCAAGCTTTTCAAACTCAGCCTCGGTTGGCATTTTAACTTTTTTAGGGTCAGGGTTTTCGAATAAAACCAAACTTGAATTTAAGCCCCAAACAGAAGCAGGGGTTGAATTAATCTGGCGATAAATTGCGTCTTTTGCGCCTTTAATCTGATTAAAGCCATCTTTACGCCAAGCAGGATCTGTATAATACGCAGCCAAATATTGCATTTGTAGGTTTAAATCCGATGGCACAGTAACGGCATTAAATGAAAAGGCTTCATCGCCAATTGCAAAGCCGCCACCTACATTTTTACCCGCCAAAACCCTTTGAATTTCATCAGTAGTTAGCTTGCCAAGACCACCAGCAGTATATGAACTTGAAAGAATAAGACCTGTGCCCACTGCATTATCTAATGGCTGAGAAGTCAAACCAAGTTCACCTTCACCATAATTTACGCTTATTCTTATGCGGCCTTTTTCAAATTCAGTAGGCTTTACAACCAAATTCACATTATTAGAGAATTTAATATAACTTACGCCTAAATCTTTGACATCAGTTCGCGAATGATTATAGTTTACAGCACCAAAATTTGTATAATCCCAAGCTTTTGCTTTTTGTAATTCAGGCGCAGCAGGCTTTATTTTCCTTATAGCCTCCCAAGCAGATTTCACTTCCTGCTCTTTTAAATCATTTGTCGTATTGATAAACAATTTAGGAAGGCTTGTGCCCCAAGCTTCCTTAAGCTCTTTTAAGGCATCATTTTTATTAATTTTTGCTGCATTAGCTTTATACCAAGCAAGATTATCTTCGGCAGAAATTAAAACACTATCATTGCCAAATTCGCTTAGAATAGAACTTGCAATACCTGCTGAACGTCTTGCACCTTTTTGGGCAACTGCTTGAACATAGCCTTGCTCAATATTGGCAAGCGCTTCTTTCATTTCATCATCTGTGAAACCATATTCAAGAGCCTTACGTAGTTCTGTGTCAATTACTTCAAGACTATCTTTCCATTTTGAAAAATCTTTAGCAGTTGCGCTTATGGCCGCATAATTAACGCTTTTCGCCATTCCGCTATTAAAAGCTGCGGCACTAATATATGGCGAGGTTTCTTTTTTACCAATTGTATCAAGGCGATTATTTAATATGGAAAAAGCAATTGATTGATGTAAAAACTTAAGCTTGGTTGCCGTATTATCAGGATAGTTTTTAAAATCGCGCGGCTGTGTAAGATTAATACTTACTGGCAAAAGCGCTTCTTTATAAATAGTGATTTTACCAGGATCTTGCTTAAGTTTACCCAAGTCTGGATCATCACTAGTTTTCACGGCTTCCCAATTTTCAAATTCTTGTTTTATAAGCTTTTCTGCCGAAGCCGTATCAATATCGCCAACCAAAACTAAGAATGCGCGCGATGGATTATAAATATCCTTATAAAGCTCTTGGAATCTTTCGCGTTTGGCGGTTTTTACAACGTCCATAAGCCCGATTGGCAATCTTTGTGTAAATCTTAAGCCTTCAAAAGTTGCATGCATATATGCCCTAAATGATTTAAAGCTTGGGTTTTCGCGAGTTCTTTCTTCACTTTCAATTATGCCGCGCTCTCTATCGATTGCGTCCTCGGCAAGTGTAAGGCGACCAGCGGTTTCGCGCATCATTTTAAGGCCAAGTTCAAGCTTTTCGGCTTTTGGCATATCAAGTTGATAAACAACTTCATCAAAACTTGTATAGGCATTTGAATCTGGTCCAAACGCCAAGCCTTCACGCGAAAGTATTTTATCAAATTCATCTTCTTTGACATTTTCAGAGCCATTAAATGCCATATGCTCTAGGAAATGCATAAGGCCGCGCTGATTTTCTTTTTCATTTAAAGAACCGCCCGCAATTCTTAATCTTATTGCCACTTCATTTTTAGGGGTCGGCCATTTTTGAATGGCATAGCGCATGCCATTTGGAAGCGTGCCATAAATAACGTCCTTATCGGCCTTAAATTCTGTATATCTTTCCTGAGGGAAGCCAGGCAAAGGAGCGATTTGGGCATTTGCAAACATTGGCGCCAAACTTATGAAAGACACCCCAATTAATAATGCAAGCTTTTTATTTGTTTTCATTTCATTCCCTCAGTTTAATAAATCAATACTTATTTGCTTTAGTTTTTTATTTCAATGCTATTTGCGGCAAATTAAGATACTACAATCTTAAATTAATTTAATCTTATAATAGTTTTTATGTAAACATATGCTTGAAATAAGTCTTCCATACTACCATAATAGACATGTGAATATATTCCCTGAAATTTTTAACTCTAAGCCAATTAAAAAGGCAAAGCCAATAAAGCAAGAAAACCTTATTCTTGATA
>CAYUCW010000004.1:49326-69845 GCA_964443435.1 uncultured Caulobacteraceae bacterium
TCTAAGCCAATTAAAAAGGCAAAGCCAATAAAGCAAGAAAACCTTATTCTTGATAATGGGCGCATTATGCCAATAATTCTTAAGCCCAATGTAAGGTCAAAAAATATGCGACTTAGGCTTGATAAGGATTTTAAAAAAATAATTATTACGCTTTCACCAAAAATCCCTTTAAGTATCGCACTTAAATTTGCACATGAAAATAAAGGCTGGATTGAAAAACAATTAGATAATTCACCAAATATAATTCCCTTTATTGATGGCGGTAATATTCCAGTTTTTGGGGTTAAAACTTTTCTTAAAATTATTCCCATACGCACAAAATCAAATATTATTAAGCTTGAAAATAATCAGCAGTGCTTAACAATACCGACGCATGAAATTAATTTTGCCACTAAAACCAAAATTATCCTTAAAAAGCTTGCGCTTGAGGCCGCGAAAACCCATTTAAAAATCCTTGCGCCAAAGCTTAATCGCGTGCCTGAAAATATAAGAATTACCGATACAAAATCGCGCTGGGGCTCTTGTACATCAGATGGAATTATTGCCCTTAATTGGCGCTTAGTTTGTGCGCCGCCCGATGTGTTTCACTATGTTATCGCCCATGAGATTGCGCATTTAAAAGAAATGAATCATAGCCCGAAATTCTGGGCCGAAACAGAAAGGCTTATGCCTAATTACAAACCTCATAAGGATTGGCTTAAGAAAAATGGTGCAATGCTTCATATGATTGGTAGTGAATAAATATTAAACCTTGAAACTATAATATAAAGGCTTAAATATCGGGTATGATTGGAAATAAAATGACAAGCTTAAAAATTGGCGTGCAAATGGACCCTATTGAGGGGATTAATATTAATGGCGACACCACTTTTGCCATGCTTCTAAGTGCGCAAAAGCGTGGCTATGAACTTTTTATTTTTCAGCCACAACATGTTTCATATAATGAAGGCAAAGTTACCGCGCGAGTAAAGCCATTAAAAGTTAAACGCGAAATCGGTAATCATTATGCATTAGGCGAAGAAATTATTGTCGATCTTGCCGATGATTTAGATGTGATTTTAATGCGCCAAGATCCGCCATTTGATATGGCATATATTTCGGCGGCGCATATGCTTGAGTTTATAGCCGATAAAACCCTTGTGATTAATGATCCATTCTGGGTTAGAAACTCACCTGAGAAAATTATTCCGCTTTTGTTTCCACAAATTATGCCGCCAACCCTTGTTAGCCGTGATAGGAAAGCCATTCTTGATTTTAGGGAAGTCCATAAAGATATTGTGGTTAAACCATTATTCGGCAATGCTGGCGCGGCAGTATTTAGAATTAAACCAGAAGATGGCAATCTTGGAGCTTTGCTTGATTTATTCTTTAGCCAAAGCCCAGAGCCTTTAATGATTCAAGCCTTTGTCAAAGAAGTATTCGCCGGTGATAAACGCATATTCCTTATTGATGGCGAAGCGGTTGGGGTTATTAACCGCATTCCAAAAGGTAATGATATACGCTCTAATCTTGCGGCGGGCGGCTCTGCGGCGGCAACCGAATTATCACAGGCCGATCTTGAGATTTGCAAAATAATTGGCCCAACCCTTAAAGATCGTAATTTATTATTCGTTGGCATTGATGTTATTGCGGGTAAGCTTACCGAAATTAATGTAACTTCCCCAACTGGCGTTATGGCCTATTTAGGATTTACAGGCATTGATTTAACCGAAAACTTCTGGGATGTTGTGGTTACAAAACTTAAGAATGCCGCCTAATGATTTTAGAAATCGCGCACTTGAACGTAATAAGTGACAAAGCAATTGAGTTTGAAAACGCATTTAAAACCGCCGAAAAAATAATCGCCAGTATGAAAGGCTATATTTCACATGAGCTTTTAAAATGCATTGAAACTGAAAACCAGTATGTTTTACTTGTGAAATGGGAAACCTTAGAAGACCATGAAATAGGCTTTCGAAAGTCAAAAGAATATCAAAAATGGAAAGCTTTATTGCACCATTTTTATGACCCATTTCCCGAAGTTTTACATTTTAAAGGTCTTTAGGATTTTTATATTTATTATAAATATTTCCATAAAATTTTGAAAATAATTTATCCAAACTTAGCTTTCCGCCGCCAAAAACCATTAAAACCCCAAGCATTAAAAGCCAGTTATAATGGTCATTTGTCCCTGGATATACAAATAATTCAATAACCAAAGTAAGACAAAATAGACCTAATGCTGCAAGTGGGGTTAAAAAGCCAATTACAAGCATTGACCCCGCAATAAGCTCTACGCCCGTGCCAAGCACCGCCGCAATATTTGGCGGAAGTAATGGCACAGGATAATCATTAGCGAATAAATCAAGTGTTGCTTCCCATGATGTTAATTTAAGAAGCGCGGCGGTCAAAAAAATCTTTGCCACCCAAAGCCTTAAAGCCAAAAGTACAATAGATTGCGCATTTGAAACAATATTATTCATTTGTAAAAATTCCTTTTTGTAAAAGCCCTGCAAAATCTTGCTGACTTAAAGTTTCCATTTTTTCATTTAGTGCTTGTAATAAGCCACTATTTTGGACGCTTAGTAAAAATTCAAAAATATTGGTTTCAATAGTTTCAATTAAAACTTCATTTTCAATATCGCGCCAGATTAAAAGATTTTCGCTTTTTATTTTAAGTTCTAAATCACCTGAATTTAAATGCGCGGCATAAATTTCTTTTGAATTAAATTCTGATTTTAACAAATTTATAGATGATAAAAGCTTTAAATCATTGCCATTATTAAGGCTTTGAATAATTTCTTCCGTAGAATGAATATCTTGATCAATTGCCTTACTTGAACTAAAAATTTTCCATTCAAGCTCCGCATTTTTAATTACAAAGTCTAAGTCGGTTAGCTTTAATTTTAAAAACTCTGGTAAAAAACCGCCATATTCATTTCTATCAGCGGATTTCATAGGATAATTTTTTACGTATTCTTCGGCAATATTTTCAAAATATTCTGTACCCAACAAGGTTTCAGAGACCGAATAAACCGATTTTAGGCAATCAATTAAACCATAAAAGGTATTATTAATAAATATATCAAACCTATTAATATATTTATTTTCAATAAGTTCAGCGTTTAAATTACACTTTTCATAAATTGCTTTGATAAAATCCTTAGGCATTTTGCGCCTCAAGAATATTAAGTGCTTTCTTTCTTTCAGCTAGTAAAATTTCTAAAGGCGGAATATTAGTGTCCCATTCAATTAAGACAGGGGCATTAAATTTCTTAATTGCGTTTTCAAATAAATCCCATACTTTTGGAAAAACTGTATTTCCATGGGTATCGATTAAAATAGTTTCACCATTTTTGGTTTTATTTTCTTGATACCCTGCAAGGTGAATTTCTTTAACGAATAAAGGATTAATAGAATCAATATATTCATTAGAATTAAGCCCAATATTATGCTCGCCTACATAAATATTATTAATATCTAGTAGGATTGCGCACCCTGTTTTTTCACAAATTTTATTTAAAAAATCGGCTTCGGTAAAAGTGCTATTTTTAAAAGATAAATAATTTGAAGGATTTTCAATTAAGATCTGCCTTCCTATAAAATTCTGAAATAAATCAATATTTCTTACGAATTTGTCCATTGTTTCATCAATTAATGGAACTGGCAAAAGATCTGGAACAAATATTCCATCATCGCCAGAAAAACTTAAATGATCAGAGACTAAAATCGGCTTAAATTCATCTATAAGATTTTTTATCTGACTTAGGTGTTTAAAATCAAGATTTTCACTTCCAAGCGAAACACCAACACTATGCATTGAAATCGGATAGTTTTGTGAAAGTTTTGAAAGATATTCTTTAGGCTTACCGCCACCAAAATAATTTTCCGAATGAATTTCAAGAAAATCAATATTTGGTAACTCATTAAGAATTGCGTCAAAATGTGGGGCACGTAATCCAATTCCAACTGCATTTTGACGCAAATTCATCTATAATGACCTTATAATACTCTGCCGTTTACAAGTTTAGTGCAAGTTCCAGCGGGAAGTTTTACCCACTCATTTTTATCACCATCTTTTTTCGCCATACCAGCGCAAGAATGGCCATTTGCCGCGCAGTCATTTTTGCCGGCTTTTACAACGCCAGCACATTTTTCCATAGCTGCAGAACCAGCTTTTTTCATCATTTGATCATTTGCATTAGATGAAGTTGCAACAATGCTTGCACCCGCGATGAAAGCTACAAGTGAAGCGCCAATAATAATAGGGGTCTTTTTCATAATATTCTCCTTTCCATCAAACGTGATGGTAAATATATATACGCCTAGTATTTGGATAAGTTACAAGCTAAATTAAAATTTGTAACTTATTTTTCATTTCGGCGTATTTATTTACATGGCAAAACTAAACCAAGATAAATGGCAAGAATGGATGATTGCATCATTAGATGGCAATAAGAATACTTATCGCCTTCTTTTATGCGAATTAAGAATATGGCTTTTTGGCTATTTTCGTACGCGTGTTCATGAAGCAAGCATTGAAGATCTTATCCAAGATACACTTTTAACCATACATAATAAACGCGCAAGTTTTGATACTTCGCGCATATTATTACCTTGGATTATTGCCATCGCCCGCAATAAACTTATTGATAAATATAGACGCAGTATAAAAATGATAGAAGTCGAACTTGATTTTGATTTGCAAGATTCAAATTCACCTGAAAACTGCGCGAAAGAAGATATTGAAAAGCTTTTAAAATTAATCCCACAGAATCAAGCAAACATAATTTCAATGATAAAAATTCAAGAATTATCGATTGAAGAAGTCGCGCTTAAAACCGGCCTCTCGCAATCTAATGTAAAAATTTACGTACATCGCGGCCTTAAAGCCCTTCAGTCCAAAGTAAAGGAGGTTATCAATGAATGATCCCCTTATTGATAATTTAGTGGATGATCTTACGCCTGTAAGAAGTTTTAATCTTTGGCAAATTCTTGCCTTAACGTGCTTATGCTTCATTATATTTAGCTTTATAATTATATCTAATTTAGGCATGCGCGATATGGGTTATGCATTTAATTCGGGCGCTATTTATTGGAAGAATGGCGGCCTTATCTTAAGTGCAATCTTAGGATTTTTTGCGCTTAATAATCTTTCACGTCCTGAAAATAAAAATAATTTTATAAGCCATGCATCAATATTTTTTGCCCCGATTTTAATATTATTTTTAATTAGTATTAATCAAAATCTATTTCTAACTGAGCTTAAGAATCCTAATTTTAATGGAATGCTTGCTTGTGCCAGTAATATTTTCATTTTTGGCACTATATTATTTGCATTAGTTTATAAAATGTTTTTATCAAAATCCGCATCACAAAACCCTAAAACTTTGGGCCTTATATCTGGTCTTGCCTGCGGATTTACCGCCGCAAGCGCCTATGCGTTACATTGTAATATGGATGGCTTTATTTATTTCATAATTGCATATTTATTGCCTATTGCCACATTGGGAATAATAGGTATTTATATTGGTATAAAAAGGCTTAAATGGTAGATTATGGCAGAAACAAACTTTTATTCAAAAATTGCTAAAAAAGCAGCAAAATTCACTGGAAAGCCTATTGTATTCAATATCGCATTATTAACTATTATTGTTTGGCTTATAACTGGTCCAATTTTTAAGTTTTCAGATACTTGGCAATTAGTAATTAATACCGGAACAACCATAATAACATTCCTTATGGTTTTTCTTATCCAGAACGCGCAAAACCGCGATACTGAAGCAATTCAGATTAAATTAGATGAATTAATAAGGGCAAATAAAAGTGCACATAATGCGCTTATGGATTTAGAAGAGTTAGAAGAAGAAACTCTTGATAATTTACGCGCTAAATATGAAGCTTTGGCAAAAAAGGCCCGCGATAACCTGGAAAATGACATTATTGATATAAAAGATTAATAAAACCTCTTGCGTTCTCTAAATGTTCTGTTATTGTTCATGTTAAATATAGAACAGAATCTTGATTGTGGATATTTCGGATACGAAATAAACATTAAAGGGGACAGCAATGGTTGCCAATATTGTTACATTTGCTTTTAATGGCGCAAAAGCAGAGCGCGTTGACGTTCAAGTGCAAATTTCCGAAGGCGGAACCCAAAGCACTTTTTCGATTGTTGGCCTTGCCGATAAAGCAGTTGGTGAAAGCCGCGATAGATTAAGGGCGGCCTTTACCGCAATTGGTCTTGCACTTCCCCATTCAAGAATAATTGTAAATCTTTCTCCTGCTGATATGCCCAAAGAAGGTTCACACTATGATGCCCCAATCGCACTCGCAATCCTCGTAAGCATGGGGGTTTTACCTTCTGACGCACTTGAAGGTATTGCCTGTATGGGAGAACTTAGCCTTGATGGATCTTGGCTTAGAGTTATGGGTGCATTACCAGCGGCAATTGCCGCCAATGAAGAAGGGCTTTCATTTGTGTGCCCAAGCATATCTGCACCAGAGGCCGCATGGTCGGGCGGAAAAATTATCGGCGTAAATTCACTTATGGGTTTTATAAATCATGTGCGCGGAAATAATATTATCGCCCCGTCTGTTCGCGGTGAATTATTGGACGATTCAAGCCAGTTTGATTTAAAAGATGTCAGAGGGCAAGAGCAAGGAAAACGCGCCATAGAAGTTGCCGCCGCTGGTGGTCATAATCTTCTTATGTGTGGCCCACCTGGCGCAGGAAAATCAATGCTTGCGCAAAGACTTCCTGGTCTTTTGCCTCCGCTTAATTCACGCGAATTACTTGAGGTTTCAATGATACACTCGGTAGCAGGGACACTTGGAAAAGGTGCTTTATCGCGCACTCGCCCATTTCGTGCCCCGCACCATTCGGCAAGCATGGCGGCGCTTACGGGTGGCGGCAATAAGGCAAAACCTGGGGAAGTCTCACTTGCACATCATGGTGTTTTATTCCTTGATGAATTACCAGAATTTGGCACACAGGCACTTGATGCACTACGCCAACCAATTGAAACCGGCGAAGTTGTTGTGGCGCGCGCCAATCGTCATATTACATATCCTGCACGTTTTCAGCTTATTGCCGCAATGAATCCTTGCAGATGTGGCGCACCACAAGGGAAAACTTGCGGAAAAGCTCCAAAATGTATGAGCCAATATCAAAGCCGCATTTCGGGCCCTATGCTTGATAGGATTGATATTCAAATTGACTTACCTGCAGTCACGGTTTCCGATTTATCCCTTCCGCCCTCATCCGAAGGCACAAAAGAAGTTGCAGCACGGGTTTTAATGGCGCGGCAAATTCAGGAAGAAAGATATAAATCTTATAGCTTAAATCCACCTGTTAATAATGTTATTAATGGTGAAATTCTTGATAAATATACAAAGCTTGATGAAGCAGGGCATAATCTTTTAACAAAGGCAGCCGACGCAATGCGCCTTTCTGCCCGCGCATACCACCGCACGTTAAAAGTTGCGCGAACAATTGCCGATTTAGATGGTCAAGATAGCATTAAGCGCATTCATCTTGCCGAAGCCTTGGCATATAGAAGAAGCGATCCCAATGAAACCAATTCGGAAAATTCAAACGCTAAAATTTTTCAAAAATAATTAAATTATTTTTCGATTAAAGGACTAAGGATTTTCCAAATACCCATTGCATGACCGTGACCAATGCCATACTCTTTTGCAAGATATTCTTTGACCATTGATGCACTTGTTCCTTTTGATGTGAAGCCTTTTTCCACCATTATATCGCGGATTTCATAAGGTGTCTTACCAGTTTTAGTAGTAACGCCCGCCATATATGTATCATAATCCATTGCCATGATTAATGCCCTTTGAACTAAACCCCTGTAGACCCAAATCCACCCTCACCGCGTTCAGTCTCATCAAGCTCATCGCTTTCCATCCAGACCGCTTGGGTAATCGGCGCAATAACCATTTGGGCGATTCTATCACCTCGCTTAATCGAGAATGCTTCCCAACCATGATTAATAAGAATTACACCAACTTCGCCTCTATAATCGGCATCAATAGTACCTGGTGAATTAAGGCATGTAATGCCATTTTTAAGCGCAAGACCAGAACGCGGACGAATTTGCGCTTCGAACCCAGGGGGAAGTGCGAATTTTAATCCTGTTGGAATAAGTGCGCGCCTACCGGGGAGAAGATCTACCCTCTCCCCCTCTTTAAGTGCCGCCCTTAAATCCATACCTGCGGATTGTGGGGTTTCATATTGCGGAAGCTCAAGGTCCCCAAAATGTTCAAGGCGTGTTACCGCAATTATTGGTCTAAAGTTTTTTTCTTTAATATTTACAATTTCGCTTTCAACATTTGTTGCGCCAAATTTTCCAAATGGTTTTTTCATATTCACTACACAGATTCGTTTTGAACAATATGAGCAATAGAAATTTCATTGTCTATGCTTAAATTCGTAATTTTAGAATTCACAATGATATTTTACATATTTCAAACTATTGTTATTTCGTATAAAGAATGCTTAAAATAATAAAAAAATATTTTATAATTAAATTTAATTTTGATATTCGAAATAATCGACTGGGGTAGAAATGAATCACGCAATAACACTTACTGAAATCTATTTAATTGCTATGCTAATCATTTTTACCATACCTTTTTTAGTATGGCGGATTTTTAAAACAGAGCATTACGCACCATTAGTAGTGGTTCAGATTATTGGCGGAATACTTCTTGGCCCTGGAGTATTAGGAAGCATTTTCCCCGATTATTATAATTTTGTATTTAACCCCCAAGTTATTGGCGCTTTAAATGGTGTTGCTTGGTGGGCGGTTATGCTTTTTGTATTTACGGCAGGTATTGAACTTGATTTAGATGAGGCAAAAAAGCATTCTAAAGAAAGCTCCATTACTGCGGGACTGGCACTTGGCTTTCCAATTATTTTTGGTGCAATCGCAGCGGTTATATTACTTCAGTTTTCAGAAGGTTGGATTGGTGAAAAAGGAAGTCCTTGGCAATTTATAATCGGTATAGGCATGGCGTGCGCGGTTACGGCCCTTCCTATTCTAGTTTTATTCCTAGAAAAGCTTGAGATTTTACGTAAGCCAATGGGTCAGAGAATCCTTAGATATGCAAGTCTTGATGATATTGCAATCTGGAGTGTTTTGGCACTAATCCTTCTTGATTGGGAAAGAATTGGTCGGCAAGCAACTTTCTTAGTTTGTTTTGTTCTGGTTGCTTTATTAGTTCGTAAATTAATGAAAAAACTTCAGGAAGCCGATAGATGGTATTTGGTTATAATCTGGCTTATTGCCCTTGCATTTTTAGCAGATTGGGCAGGCCTTCATTATATGGTTGGCGCATTCCTTGCAGGTGCAGTTCTTGATGCAAAATGGTTTAATCAAGAAAAAATGGATAGCTTTAGAAATACCATCTTATTTGCATTCATGCCCGTATTCTTCCTTTCAACAGGTCTTAGAACACAGTGGGATGTTGGTGGCTTTGTTGTATTTGGGGCGGCATTCTTGTTATTATTTGCTTCGGTTGCAGGTAAGAAAATTGGTGTAATTATTGCGGGTAAAGTTTTAAAATGGCAAAAAGGTGAGGCATCTGTAATTGGTTGGCTTTTACAAACTAAGGCTTTAATTGAAATTATTTTTGCCAATATTCTTTTGGATAAAAAAATAATAACTAATGAAACTTTTACCGCTTTATTATTAATGGCGCTAATGTCAACAATGCTTACAATACCTATGGTAAAGCCAAAACTTGAAAAGCTTAAAGGCATTATTTCCAAATCAAATTAAACTTTAAAAAGCCAAATTAGTTTTTCAATTTATAATATTGGATAATACACAAATATATTTGCATATTTTGTTAAGCGAATTTTGTAAAAAAGCTGAAAAATATATAGTATTTGAAATAAAAAAAAGGCAAAGCTTGAAAAAATCACTATAATTAAATAAAGACTTTTTAATATTAATATGACAAGCGAAAATACAGAACTACCAGTGAACTTTAATGATATAAAGGCCGCGCATGAAAGAATCCGCGGACAAGTATCAAATACACCTATGCAACATTCGAAAACTCTTTCGGAAATTACGGGTGCCGAAGTTTGGATTAAGTTTGAGAATTTTCAATTTACCGCCGCTTATAAAGAACGTGGTGCATTAAATCGTCTTTTGACACTTAATGAAGATGAAAAGTCTAGAGGTGTTATCGCCATGAGCGCGGGGAACCATGCCCAAGGCATTGCGTATCATGCCGCAAGACTTGGAATCCCTGCAACAATTATCATGCCGCGCGGCACGCCTTTCACTAAGGTAGAGCATACAAAGCGTCATGGCGCGCGCGTAATAATTCATGGCGACACATTAGTTGAAGCCTCTGAATATGCCTATAAATTATGTGCCGAAGAAAACCTTGTTTTTGTGCACCCTTATAATGATGTTAAAGTTATAGCGGGACAAGGAACAATTGCGCTTGAAATGCTTGAAATTGCACCAGACCTTGATTGCTTAATTATTCCAATCGGTGGTGGCGGCTTAATCTCGGGCAATTCAATTTCGGCAAAAGCAATCAAACCAAATATTGAAATAATTGGCGTACAGGCTGAAATGTATCCGGGCATGTATGCAAAATTTTATGGTCGCAATGACATGGAATGCAAAGGGCAAACCATTGCTGAGGGTATTGCCGTAAGAGATGTCGGTGAGATTTCATCACAAATCACGCTTAAAAATGTTGATGATATAGTATTGGTTGATGAAAGCACAATAGAGCAAGCGATTACGCTTTTCTGTAATGTTGAAAAAACTATTGCCGAGGGCGCGGGTGCATCTGGCCTTGCGGCATTACTTGCACACCCTGAAAAATTCAAAGGTAAAAAAGTTGGCATTATCCTTTGTGGCGGCAATATTGATACAAGGCTTTTGGCATCGGTGCTTACAAGATCTTTAGTGCGCGAACAAAGACTTGTCCGCCTAAGAATTATTGGCGATGATAGGCCAGGGCTTTTGGCTTTGGTATCAAATACCATTGGCGGCACTGGCGGTAATATCATAGAGGTTGCTCATAACCGCTTGGCACTTGATGTACCTGCAAAGGGCGCGGAATTTGACATTATGGTCGAAAGCCGCGATGCCACTCATACTCAGGAAATAATAGATGCTTTAACCAAGGTTGGTTATCCGCCTCGTCCCAATAATTAAGATAGGTCCAAAATGTCAAAAAAATTATTTATATATGCTTTGATAGGTCTTGCAGGATTTGGTTTGGTTTCTTGCAATAAACAAGAAGAAAAATCGGTAATGGTTCCAAGCCAAACCGCACAGAATAATTTAAAAATTGCCGAAGACTTTTTGCATCAGAATGCTTCTAAGGATGGGGTTATAACAACCAAAAGTGGCCTACAATATAAAGTTATTACTGCTGGAAATCCAAAAGGTGAAAAGCCAAGTTTTAATTCAGAAGTGCGCGTTCATTATGAAGGAAAACTTCTTGATGAAAGTGTATTTGATAGCTCTTTTGCTCGCGGTGAGCCGCAACAATTCCCGGTTGGAAGGCTTATCCCCGCTTGGACCGAAGCATTACAATTAATGCGCCCTGGTGATGAATGGCTTATTTGGGTTCACCCTAAAATCGGGTATGGAGATATGGGAATGCCTGCGGGATGTGATGTTTATGATATGAAATGTGAAATTCCTCCAAATTCACTACTTATTTTCCGTATGAAGCTTGAATCTATTGTAAATTCATCTGATACTTCACAGGAACCAATTATAAACTCGCAATAGGAGTATTAATGTCAAAAAGCCCTGTAAAAAATCCCAATCTTAATGATGCGATAGATTTTTTACGTAAACTAGTTGCTTTTGACACGACTTCTAGAAACTCAAACCTTGAACTTATTGAATGGGTCGAAGCCTATTTAAAAAGTTTTGGCGCAAGAACCCAAAAAATCTATAATGATGAAGGCAATAAAGCCAATTTAATCGCAAGCTTTGGCCCTGATATAGATGGCGGGATTATATATTCTGGCCATTCCGATGTAGTACCTATTGATGGTCAAGATTGGGATACAAATCCTTGGGATTTAACCCTTAAGGAAGATAAGCTTTATGGGCGCGGCACTTGCGATATGAAAGGTTTTTCGGCTTGTGTTCTTGCCATAATTCCTGAAATTGCAAAGGCAGATTTAAAAAAGCCAATCCATTATGCGCTCTCTTATGATGAAGAAGTTGGCTGCCTTGGTGCACCGCGCATGGTTGAATATATTGCGAATAATTATCCAAAAATTGATGCAGTTATAATTGGCGAACCTACTGATATGAAAACTGTTTCAGGGCATAAAGGTATTGCAAGCTATATAATTGAAGTTACAGGTAAAGAAGCCCATTCAAGCCGAACCGATATGGGAATTTCTGCGATTATGGCGGCAATCCCTCTTATGGAAAAAATCAAAGCGCTATCTTCAATTCCGAATGGGGAAAGCCCTTATATTCCAACCGGCACAAGTATGAATATAAATATTATTGAAGGCGGAACTGCCGTTAATATACTTTCTAAAACTTGCCGCTTTATATTTGATATAAGATTTGAGCCTGATTTTGATTTAGAATCACTTGTGAAACAAATAAGCCTTGAGGTTTCAAAACTTGATATTGAATTAAAAAATATGTTTCCAGAATGTGGTGCACAAATCACTAAGCGCTCATATACCCCTGGGCTTAATATAAAGCCAAATTCAAATGCCGAAGTATTATCACGAAATATAACTGGTGATAATGAAATTATTGCGGTTTCATACGCCGCCGAAGCTGGCATTTTCCAAAAATATAATATGGATACCATTATTTGTGGCCCTGGATCTATATTGCAAGCCCATCAAAAAAATGAATATGTAGAGGTCGCGCAACTTAATGAGTGTCTGAATTATCTTGAAAAGACCATTGAATTACAGAAAAATTGATTCTTTCTGCATAAATTTCACTTTTAATAATAAAAAAGTAACCGAATTAAAGGTTTTAATTAATATTTCTAAGATATTTATCTTAAAAAATTAATTGGTGATCTTATGTTCTTTGTTGTTGGCCTTGCTATCGTTTTTATTACTGTTTTTGGTGGCTTCATTATGGCAGGTGGGGACCTTGCCCCAGTTATAGAAGCAGCACCTCTAGAACTTGTAATCATTGTTGGTTCAGGCATTGGGGCAATGGTTATTGCCAATTCAATGGATATTTTAAAGGCAGTAGGTGCAGGATTTGGTAAAGTCGCATCTGGTCCCAAATGGAAAAAGCAAGATTATACCGATTTATTGCTACTTTTATTCTCATTAACCAAGCTTATGAAGTCAAAAGGTGTTGTTGCATTAGAAGCGCATATTGAAAATCCACACAATAGTACAATTTTCAGTCGCTACCCAAAAATAAGTAAAGATCACCACGCAACTGACTTTATTTGTGATACTTTGCGTATGATGACCATGAATCTTGATGACCCGCATCAAGTCGAAAATGCAATGGAAAAGCAATTAGAAAAGCATCACCATGAAGCACATGGTGCGCCGCATGCCATTCAAAATCTTGCGGATGGTCTTCCTGCACTTGGTATCGTTGCGGCGGTTCTTGGTATTATTAAAACAATGGGCGCAATCACAGAGCCGCCAGCTATTCTTGGTGCCATGATTGGTCACGCACTTGTAGGTACATTCCTTGGGGTGTTTTTGGCTTATGGCCTTGTTGCCCCGATTGCCGCAAGACTTGGTCAAATTTTAGATGAAGAGCATCAATTTTATAAAATCATTCAAGAAGTTTTAGTAGCGCATCTTCATGGAAATGCGGCTCAGGTTTCTGTTGAAATAGGTAGAGGCTCTGTTCCAAGCTCTATGCAACCAAGCTTTGCTAAGCTTGAAGAAGCCATAAACACATTACCAAATGAGTAAATAGTCATTTTTTTATGCAAAATGATTAATTTAAAATATAATTTTATTTAAATTATTAACATTAATTTAATTTGAAATTTAGCATTCTTTGCTTATAATTGTAAAAATTGCTTGTTAAAGCGATTGTAGTTTCATTTCTTTAAATGCTTGTAAATATTAATGATTTTGGAGAAATTCAACTCACTAAAAACATTTTTTATACATTAAAATAATACAGGTATGAATTAGCCAAACGATATTTATGGTTAAGCTATGCAAATTCGCATAAGCGAGAAAGCAATAAAAAATGAATTTGCCACTTGCGCGAATTTAATTTTCCGAATAAATCGATGTTAATGCGTGCGATTTATGGGGCTCGCAGAGAAACTATAACTTGAGGATGTTTTCAATGATCGAGCTCAAAAAGCTTTTCGCTGCTACTGCTGTAGTAGCTCTTTTAGGTGTATCTGCTTGTGGTGGCCAACCTGCTGCTGATGCTGCAAACGCTGTAACTGACGCTGCTAACGCTGCTGAAGCTTCTGCTGAAGCTGCTGGTAACGCTGTTGAAGCTGCTGGTAATGCTGCTGAAGTAGCTGTTGACGCAGCTGGTAACGCTGCTGAGTCTGCTATCGACGCTGCTGCTAACGCTGCTGCTCACTAATAGATTTAATAGCTATTAAAGAAGCCGCTCCTTATGGGGCGGCTTTTTTTATGCCTGCAATACTTTAATTGAATTATGCCAATAAATCCTGATATATATTTTGATGATGAAAACATCCCCCATTCAAAAACATTTGGGGATTCATATTATTCAAAATCTGGTGGTTTTGATGAATGCAAATTCGTATTTCATGCGGCGGCGGATATTCCCAATATTTGGCAAGAAAAGCCAATATACACAATTGGTGAACTTGGATTTGGAACTGGCTTAAATTTTCTTTGTACTTGGCATAAATGGAATGAATGGCTTAGCGCGCAAACTACCGAAGTTAAAAATAGTTCATTCCTAAATTTTATAAGTTTTGAAAAATATCCTTTAGCAAAAGATATTGCCAAAACTGCGCATGAAAACTGGCCAGAAATTAAAGAACTTTCGGAGAAATTAATTCAAAACTGGCCGCACGAGATTAATGGCGTTCAAAGAATAGTTTTTCCCGAATCAAAAATCGCGCTCACAATTATTATAGGTGATGCACGTGAAACAATTCAAAATATTGAGTTTAAAGCCGATACTTGGTTTTTCGATGGTTTTGCCCCAATGCGTAATCCCGAACTTTGGGAAATTGAACTTTTAAAACAAGTCAAAAATCACTCAAAATCTGATGTTAAAATCGGCACTTATTCGGTGGCGGCAATGGTAAGAAATAATCTTGCCGAAGCAGGGTTTATCTGGGAAAAGAAAAAGGGCTTTGCCTTTAAACGCGAACGCTTAGAAGCATATCTTCCAGACAGTGGTTTTATTTCATGCCAAACCCCAAAACCAAAAATCCTTATAATAGGTGCAGGCATAGCGGGTGCCGCGGTTTATCATGAACTAAAGCAATATGGCATAGACCCAATAATATGCGATGATGATATAGAAGGGCTTTATAAAACATCGAATAATAAATATGGGCTTATAATGCCAAGACTTGATAGGCTTGATAATAAATATTCCCGCTTTTTTAAAACTATATTTTTAAGGGCCTTAGATTTCTATAAAAACTTTAAAGGCTTTCATCAAACTGGAATAATTGAAACACCAAAAACCGAAAGGGATTTTGAAAAATATCAATTATTTGCAAGTCATTCGCCACTACCTGAAAACTTAGCAGAGTTTTATGATGATAAAATAATCCATAAGCTTGGCGGCTTTATTGAGCCCGAGATTGTCATTAAAGATATTTTGAAACATGCGAATATTATTAATACTAAAATTAACCGCATCCAAAAAATAGATAATAAATTCCATGCCTATGCCGAAAATGATTTAATCGCAATCATTGATGAAATTATACTTTGCTGTGGGCAAGGCATTGTAAAATTTATAAATGCGCCTGAATTGAATGGTAAACTTGGTGCAATAAATATTATTGAACATTCAAGTATTAAACCTCAAACCCCAAAAACCTCATCTGGCTATATTGTGAAAACTGAAGGCTTGGCGGTTATAGGCGCAACTTATGACCTTTGGGACTTGGATAAAATGCCAGCTGCGCCACTTAATGCCTTGGGGCGCAATATTGAAAACACGAAAGCTTTGGAACAAGAATTATTTGAAAATCTTAATGATGCAAAAATTACAAGCCGCGCATCCGTAAGAGTGACATATAAAGATACTTTTCCGATAATTGGTAAGCTTGATGATTATTATATAATGACCGCGCTTGGATCTAAGGGTTTTACTTCGGCGATTTTGGGCGCTCAAATCATAGCGGCACAAATCCTAAACTTACCGATGCCAGTAGAAAATGATATAATTGAGTTAATCGCACCAAAACGCGTAAAATTCACGAAAAAATAAATATATCCTAGTAATAGGAATTATGACTGACGAAAACCTAGATGATGTATTATTGCTTGATAGACGCGGTGATAACCGTAGTATTGAGTTTTTAGGGCTTTTATTCGCCCCACTTGAACCTTCAAACCTTTATAATAGGGTTATAGAAAAATCAGAGCAAGATTTTGGATATTTGGTCACGCCAAATGTCGATCATATGGTACGATTATCAAAAGAAAAATCACTTTTACCATTATATGAATCTGCATGGCTTCGGGTTTCAGATTCGCGCATACTAGAAATTTTTGCAAAGCTCTCAAAAATCAAACTTCCTGCTTGCCCAGGATCTGATTTGGCGCAAACTCTTTTCGATAATAATATAAAATCAGATGATAAAATTACGATTATTGGCGGCGATAACGAGACAATAGAAATTATAAGAAATAAATATAATCTAAGCCAATTATTATGGCATAATCCGCCAATGGGACTAAAGAATAAACCCGATGAAATTGAAAAGTGCGCAGAATTTATCGCCAATTCGGGCGCGAAATTTCACTTTATTTGTGTCGGAAGCCCACAGCAAGAAATGATTGCCAAAAAAGTTTTAGACTTCCCAAATGCAAAGGGCGTAGGGCTATGTCTTGGCGCTTCAATTGATTTTATTTCTGGCAAGACCGAACGTGCACCAAAAATTTTGCAAGACTTAAGACTTGAATGGCTGCATAGGCTTTTATCAGAGCCCAAAAGAATGTGGAAAAGATATTTAGTCGAAGGCCCAAAGATTTTTCTCATCTGGCTTAATTGGTTAAAAACAAAAAATAAAGCTTAAACAGGCTTGCACTTAATGCCATTCAAAGGCATTAAAGGAATATGAAAGATAAAATATTTTTCCCGATTATTGGAATTATAGGTTTTGCCATAATTGCCGCTGCGCTTTTACCACTTCAAGCAAAGCCTGCTCCGGATTTGGTTGGCCGCACCTCTGGTAAATCAATTGTAATTCTTGGTGAGGAGCTTAATGGATTTAAGCGTGATAATGGCTTTATTATTACTAAATTCACTGGAAGTTCAAATTTGCAATTAGGGCCAAGATTTGCCGCAGAGATTGCAAATCCAAATACTGGCCTTAATTTAGTTTTTCCCGAAAATTTTAGGGCAAAACTTCCAAAGAATTTTATAAATATAAATATTAAAGCGGTGCCGCTTTCAAAATCCGAAGCCAAATCAATGGCGGTTATTCTTTATGGCAAAGGTCAAAAGCAAACTATTAAAGCAGATTTGCCCTTTAAAACCGAATATAATCGCTTTAGCTTTAGTATAAATTTCATTCCTGAAGGGATTATTATTAATCCTGCACTTGAAGGCGAAGCCCATGGCATAGAACTTCAAGCAATTGTTATAAATTAATTGGAATCAAAATGACCAGTAAAAATCAAAATTTTGACGCTTTAAAAGTTGCTAAAACAGTTCTTGAAATTGAACAGAAAGCTTTAATAGAGCTTTCAGATAGCCTTGATGAAGAATTTGTCAAAATCGTAAATCTTGTTGCGGGGTTAAAAGGTCGCCTTATTTGTGCAGGCGTTGGTAAGTCTGGTCATGTGGCGCGTAAAATCGCGGCAACTCTTGCTTCAACTGGAACTAATGCACAATTCATTCATCCTACCGAAGCCAGTCATGGCGATTTGGGCATGATATCAAATGATGATGCAATTCTGATTCTATCAAAATCTGGTGAAGCGCCAGAGCTTTCAGATTTACTTGCATATGCTAGGCGGTTTGGGATTCCGCTTATTGCCATGACCGCCAATAAAACGTCATTGCTTGGTAAGTCTGCGGATTATCATATGCTGCTCCCGAATGCGCCAGAGGCCTGCGCAGAAACGCGTGCCCCAACTACTTCAACTACTTTGCAAATAGCCTTTGGTGACTGCCTTGCAGTAGCCTTGATTGAAATGCGCGGCTTTACCGCAAATGATTTTAGGAATTTCCACCCAGGGGGCAAGCTTGGTGCTATGCTTAAGTCGGTTGGTGATTTAATGCATGATGGTGAGAAAGTTCCAAAAGTAAAAAGCAAAACCCTAATGCGTGAAGTCTTGCTTGAAATGACGGAAAAACGCCTTGGCATGACAACTGTTATTGATGAAAATGAAAACCTATTAGGGATTATAACCGACGGCGACATAAGACGATTAATCGCAAATCAAAATTTCTTTGATAAGACCGCCGATGAAATTATGACCAAAAATCCAATGACAATTGCACAAGATGCACTTGCCGCAGAAGCATTAGCAAAACTTAATGCGACAAAACGAACAGTTATTATTATAACAGAACAAGATAAACCAATCGGTATTATCCATATACATGATCTTCTTGCAGCAGGCGTAATATGAATAAAAAACTAGCTCTATTAATTGCAACTATATTTTTTGCTGATATTGGCGTAATCGCTTGTGCCGATGAAACCAAGCCTTTATATATTGCCAAAGATTATGTAACTTCTGGCGATGCCGAATTTGACGCTTGGCGTAAATCATTTTCTGAAAAAGCGGTGAATATTAATGGCAAAGACCCTGCTATTATTGAATCAATGTTTGATGGCGTTACGCCAAATATAACGGTTACCAATTTAAATAATAGTCAGCCTGAAACTATAAAACCGGTTTGGTCATATATAAATTCGGCGGTAAATGCCAATAGAATTAAAATAGGCATTGAACAATATCCAATATATAAAGATAAGCTTTCAGAGATTTCAAATTCTACAGGTGTTCCAACCGAAGTTGTAATTGCAATTTGGGGCATGGAATCCGCCTATGGCGCAGTTAAAGGCGATATTGATGCAGTTAGGGCACTCTCTACACTTGGATATAAAGGCAGAAGAACCGCACTTGGCGAGAGTGAGCTTTTATATATTGCCGATATGCTTAAAAATGGCGATATCACTCGTGAAGGCTTAAGAGGCTCTTGGGCGGGCGCAATGGGTCATACTCAATTTATGCCAAGCTCTTATATAAATCGTGCGATCGACGGCGATAATGACGGCAAAAAAGACATTTGGAATAATCCAATAGACGCTTTGGCATCAAGTATGAATTTCCTAAAAATCGCGGGCTGGAAAGCTAATGAGCCTTGGGGTCGCTTGGTTGAGGTTAAACCTGATTTTGATTATTCACTTGCTGATGGCACTTATAGACAAATAAGCTTTTGGCGCGCCAATGGCATCATAAGCCAAAATTCAGATTTTCCAAGTGACTGGAATGTCCGCTTACTTGTCCCTGCGGGTGCAAATGGGCCTAAGTTTTTAGTGGGTGTAAATTTTGCCGCGATAAGAAATTATAATGCTTCGGATTCTTATGCCTTATCGGTAGCTTTATTATCTGATGAAATAAAAGGGCAAAGCCAAATGCCAAATAATTGGCCGATTAATGATCCGCCTTTAAAAAGAAATGATGCTATTGAAATGCAAACTATTCTTACCAGAATGGGATTTGATATTGGCACAATTGATGGCGCACCAGGGGCAAAAACCAAAACAGCTTTACAATCATTCCAAAAATCACGCGGTCTAGTGGCCGATGGTTATCCATCAATTGCGGCATTAAATTCGCTTCGTGATGCAATTGGTATTGCGCCACCGCAAAATCCGCAAACCGCACCAATTGTCTATCCTGATGCTAAGCCTGAAATCGCAAAACCAACGGCGCAAAATGCCGAAGGTATGCCTGTAAAAATGTTTGAAGCCAAAAAGAACTAAGTCTTTAAGAATTTTTCAAAATCTTCATTCAATGCTTTGACACTTGCGCTTATTATTTTGCCGCCAATTTCAGCGGTGGCAAGTGTTGGATCAGAGCCGATACGGCCATCTGGGAATCTATTTCTATAATCCCCTGCATCGCGGATTGGGCCTTCTGGGGCAATCTTTGGCACAAGGATTTTTTGATTTAAAGTTTCTCGGTTTTTATATTTCCAATAAGTGACCGCAACTTCGGAAGGCGTTGCATGTGTGCCATGCCCAACAGGAAAACTATCAAAACAAAGCTTTGAAATATTCGGTAAATCCCACCAATTAGAAAGATGATGTGCGAATGGGCATTCCTCTGAATTAACTGAATACGGCATATAGCTTTCTGAAAATGC
>CAYUCW010000005.1:0-41922 GCA_964443435.1 uncultured Caulobacteraceae bacterium
TACGTATAGCAATTGCACGTTTCATATCTTCTTTTTGCTTTTTTACAGCGGCTTGTTCTTGTTCGATTATTTCTTGAAGTCTTGCTTCTTCTCTTAGTTTAGCTTCTAAACGAAGTTTTTCAATTTCATAATTATTTTGTTGAATATTATTTGAATCTTGAGATTGATTAAAATTAGAAACAAGTTGGAAAACAGGAAGCGGTGAATTATTATTGGCTTCAATTACCTGTGACTCATTTATAGTTTGAATTGGCTTTACTTCAGAAGCAGAAATTTGATTTTGTGAAACACTAATTGTTTCTGTTTGAGTCTGGGCTTGTACGGAAATAATAGGCGCATTATCAACTGGTGCTGCTTCAAATGTCTTTTGAATTTGTGGTGCATAAATAGAGGCAAAATTACTTGTAAGGTTTACCGGTGCATTTAAATTCGGTGAATTATTTGTGGAAACAATTCCTTCTTCATCATTTATATCTCGTTTTAGAGGCTTATTGCTTACAAGTACAAGATTTTCAGGTGTGCGCCAAGTAAAACCATTCGCTTCTCTTTTGAAATTTGTATTGGAATAGCTCTCCGTTGGAGTTACGCTCTTATTCATGCTTAAAGCGCGAATATCAACATTATCATCTTCATTTAGACTATAATTATAGGTCTCAGGGGTGCTTGCATTATAATTATTTATACCAAGCGAGTTATAAGCTTGCTCTATAAGTGTTTCAACTTTTGCATCTCTTTCTCGCCAACTTGTTCCGCCCATAACAACCGTTACAATTCTTTGGCCATTGCGGTTTGCGGTAGCGGCAAGATTAAAACCAGAACTTGCAATATATCCAGTTTTAAGTCCATCAACCCCATTAACAGCACCAACTAAATGGTTGTGATTATACATAGTGCGCCCATTATAAGTAAAATGAGTGCGCGCAAACCAATGATAATGTCTTGGAAAATCGCGTCTAATGGCAATTGCAAGTTTTGCCAAATCTTCTGCAGTGGTTATCTGGTTTTTGTTTGGAAGTCCGCTTGCATTTGTAAAATTAGTCTTTGTCATTCCAATTTCTTGGGCGCGAATTGTCATTTGTTTTGCAAATTCAGGTTCGGTTCCGCCAAGATGTTCGGCAACCGCTACGGCAGTATCATTTGCAGATTTGATAATAAGTGCCAAGATTGCGGTTTCAACACTAATAGATCCGCCAGTGGGAACACCAAGTTTCGTTGGGCTTTGTCTTGTTGCATTTCTAGAAAAGGTAATTTGGTCGTCTAATGAAACCTTACCATTTTCCATTGCTTCAAAAAGCATATAAAGTGTCATTACTTTAGTAATTGAAGCGGGGTGACGAATTTCGGTTGCATTTTCTTCATGCAAAACGTTACCGGTATTTGCATCAACAACAATTTCGGCACGTTTACCATTTGCAAAACTATGATTAGGTAAGAAGAATATACTTGCGCTAAATGCAAATAAGCCAATTGTCTTCAAAGCATTTTTCTTTGAAAACTCCTTATTAGTACTAATTTGGCATTTAGTTTGAATTTGTTTCATTCTATACCCACTTACCATTTTTAAGAAACTAATAATAATACTTTTAAGGGCATAATTATCAATTTACAAATTACATTAACTTTATATTTTGTAAAAATGTCACTCTTAATGGTAAAATTACGGTTAATAATTGGTATTTGGCAATAACAATTAATGTTACAGCTTTGTATTAATAGGTTTCATTTCGTCATTGTACAGTATTTTTCAGTAATATGCAAAAATTTTGTGCGCTGCAATAAAAATGTTTGACTTCGCAGATGCAATATGGTAATTTATTACCATAATAATTCCCTTTTTAGGTTATTAAAGAATATATGCTTTGGCATTTTGCAAGGAGATTGCTATGAAAGATAAGTTTGAACAAATTAAAGAAGCTACTAATTCTGCGCTTAAAGAAGGTTATGAAAAAGTATCTACTGCTATGACTGATGCGGCTTCTCTTTCAAAAGAAAATCTAGAAGCAATTGTTGCTTCTTCTAAAATCTTATCTAAAGGCACTAATGATGCTTTAGAAATAACAACTGCAATGACTAAAGCTTCTTACGAACGTAGTGTTGAAACTGTTAAATCATTAAGTGCTGCTAAGTCTCTTCAAGAAGTTGTTGAATTACAATCTGATTATGCGAAATCAGCTTTAGAAACATTTATGGCCGACTTCCAAAAAATCTCTGATATTTGGCTTACTACTGGTAAAGAGGCTGCTAAGCCAATTTCTGAGCGTACAAGCGCTGTTATGTCAAAATTGCAAGCTGCTCAATAATTTGTCCTAAATCATTTTGAATAGCATTTTAAGTGCTGCTCAATAAATAGGCGAAATAAATCAAAATAATAGGGGTTCACAAATTTGTGAGCCCTTATTTTGTTGAGCATTTGAAGTTTGTAATTTTATTCTTATATGATAGTAAATAAACTCATGAATCGCAAATTAAATGCATAGGAAAATTAAGTTTTTGGAAAAGATTGACCCTAGTGAATTAAATCTGAACTCTGAAATTATGGCTGCTGTAAAGAAGCCTATGAACCAAAATGGCTTGGCTACGGTAACTAAATCAAAAGAGAAGACGCAAAAACCTGCTTTATATAAAGTGTTATTATTGAATGATGATTACACGCCAATGGAATTTGTAGTTTATGTTCTTGAACTTTATTTCAATAAATCATTAGAAGAAGCAACCAAGATAATGTTAAATGTTCACCAATCCGGTGTTGGGGTATGTGGCGTATTTACTTTTGAAGTTGCTGAGACCAAAGTTTATCAAGTTTTGGAGCTTGCGCGTATAAATGAGCATCCATTACAGTGCAGAATGGAAAAGGATTGATACGAAGGATTGATTTAATAAAGAATAAGCACATATTATAATTATATTGTCTAAGGAGAAATGTATGCCAACCTTTTCAAAAAATTTAGAGCAATCCTTAGAACGTGCTATTGCACTTGCGAATGAAAAAGGCCACGAGCTTGCTACAGTTGAACATTTATTGCTTTCATTATTAGATGATGAAGACGCAATTGACGTTCTTACTGCATGTGGTGCAGAGTTTGAAAAACTAAGAGCCGATTTAGTTAGTTTTATTGATTATCAATTAAAAGATCTTATTAGTGGAAAAACTGGCGGTGCTAGACCAACCGCAAGTTTCCAACGCGTAATTCAACGTGCAGTTTCACATGTTGATAGTTCTGGGCGTAAAAAAGTTACTGCGGCGAATGTATTAGTTGCACTTTTCTCAGAGCGCGAGTCAAATGCGATTTTCTTTTTACAAGAACAAGATATAAGTCGTTATGATGTTGTTAATTTCATTTCGCACGGTATTTCTAAAAAATCTGGATATATTGAGCCTAAGAAAAATAATGAATCAGATGATGATGATCCAATTGAAGAAGATTTCAAAGAAGAAGCTAAGGATAAGCCTTCAACTGATGCCTTAGGTGCCTATTGCGTAGAGCTTAACGAAAAGGCTATGAAAGGTGGGGTAGATCCACTTATTGGGCGCCATGAAGAAGTTGAACGCGCAATTCAAATTCTTTGCCGACGTCAAAAAAATAACCCATTACTTGTTGGCGATCCTGGTGTTGGAAAAACTGCAATTGCCGAAGGTTTGGCGCGTAAAATTGTTGAAGGTGATGTTCCGCAAATTCTTCTTGATGCAGTGATTTACTCACTTGATATGGGCGCATTGCTCGCGGGCACTCGCTATAGAGGTGATTTCGAAGAAAGACTTAAACAAGTCCTTAAAGAATTGCAGCAGCAGCATCATGCAATATTATTTATCGATGAAATTCATACAATAATTGGTGCCGGTGCAACATCTGGCGGTGCAATGGACGCTTCTAATTTGCTTAAGCCTGCCTTGCAAAATGGCGGCCTAAGATGCATGGGTTCAACTACTTTCAAAGAGTATAAACAGCATTTTGAAAAAGATAGGGCGCTTGTAAGACGTTTCCAAAAAATTGACGTGAATGAGCCATCTGTTGAAGATACTATCAAAATTCTAAATGGCTTAAAATCTGTTTATGAAGAACATCATGGTTTGAAATTTACATCGGACGCAATTAAAAGCGCTGTAGAGCTTTCAAATCGTTATATTGGTGACAGAAAGCTTCCTGATAAGGCAATTGATGTCATAGATGAAGCAGGTGCACTTCAAATGTTATTACCACCTTCAAAACGCAAAAAAGTGTTAAATGCCAAAGACATAGAAGTCGTTGTTGCAAAGATTGCACGCATACCTGCTAAGACAGTAAATCAAAATGATTTAGGTAGCCTAAAAAGTCTTAATAGTGATCTTAGCCGTGCGGTATACGGTCAAGATACTGCAATTGAAGAGCTTGCATCAGCCGTTAAGCTTGCTCGCGCTGGCCTAAGAGATCATCGTAAGCCTGTGGGTTCTTATTTATTTGCGGGTCCAACTGGGGTTGGTAAAACCGAAGCGGCAAAACAACTTGCGCAAACTTTGGGCGTGGAAATGATACGCTTTGATATGTCCGAATATATGGAAAGACATACCGTAAGCCGTTTAATTGGTGCGCCTCCGGGGTATGTTGGTTATGATCAAGGAGGACAATTAACCGATGCAATCGACCAACATCCACACTGTGTACTTTTACTAGATGAGATTGAAAAAGCACACCCTGATTTATTCAATATCCTTCTACAGATTATGGATAATGGGCAGCTTACCGATACTAATGGTAAGAAAATTGATTTCACGAATGCGATTATTATCATGACTACTAATGCGGGCTCTGCAGATGCCGCTCGTGAGTCTATTGGCTTTAATCGCGGCAAGCGAGAAGGTGAGGAAGGTGAAGCAATTAAACGCTTATTCACACCTGAATTCCGTAATCGTCTTGATGCAATAATTCATTTTGGCGCTCTAAGCCCTGATACAGTTGGGCATATTGTCGATAAATTTATTGTTCAAATGGAAGCGCAATTATCAGATAAAAATGTTGAAATTGAACTTTCAGATAAAGCAAGATTATGGCTTGCTGAACGCGGCTATGACAGGGATATGGGCGCAAGACCACTTGCAAGACTTATCCAAGAGAAAATCAAAAAGCCTCTTGCCGAAGAATTATTATTTGGCAAGCTAAGCAAAGGCGGTCTTGTAAGAATAGATGTGAATGCCTCTGATAAAGAAGCGCTTGAATTCTTTTATGAACCACCAATGCCAAAGGCTAACAAAAATACAAAGAAGCCAAGCATTAAAGCTTAGAGCTTTTGGGAGGGGAAATTGAAAATAATTCTTAAGCTGGCTCTATTATGCCTTATCAATCTTGCATGTGCCGGATTTGCTAATGCGCAGGCAACCGAAACTAAGCCAAGAGTTATAGTTCTTACCGATATTGAAAATGAACCTGATGATACGCAATCATTAATTAGGTTTCTTGTTTATTCAAATAATTTTGATGTTGAAGGTTTAATTGCCACCACATCAATCCATATGACAAATAGCACTCATCCAGAAAAAATTAGAGAAGTTCTAAACGCTTATAAAAATGTAAGAAATAATCTTTTACTACATGAATCTGGTTTTCCAAGCTTTGAGTATTTAGATTCTATCGTTAAAGATGGCTCTAAAGAATATGGTATTGCGGCAGTGGGTAAGGGGCGTGATAGTGCGGGTTCTGCCCATATTATTAATATGGTTGATAAATCAGATTCAAGGCCAGTTTGGATTCTTGTTTGGGGTGGTCCAAATACACTTGCTCAAGCATTGTGGAAAGTAAAAAATACTAGAACAAAAAGCCAATTAAAAAGCTTTATTAGTAAAATGAGGGTCTATACTATTTCGGATCAAGACGATTCTGGACCTTGGATTCGTTCAAATTTTCCTGAATTATTCTATATTGTAAGCCCTGGTATGCATGCCGGTGGTGCATATCATTATTCAACTTGGTCGGGCATAAGTGGCGATAAATTCCATGGAAGATTCACGGGCGCAAATTTTGAAATTGTTGATAATCCATGGCTTGATAATAATATAAGAAATAAAGGACCAATGGGGGCGTTATATCCGCAAACTAAGTATTTAATGGAAGGCGACACACCAAGCTTTTTGAATTTAATAAATAATGGTTTAGCTAGCTTTGAAAATCCAAACTATGGCGGCTGGGGTGGTCGTTATGAATTATATACACCAAAAACTCAAAAATGGTTTAAATCACCAGAAACAAGGCCAATTTGGACAAATGCAATTGATGAAGTCATAGGATTTGATGGTTTTTGGCATACTGGCTATCATGAAACAATATGGCGCTGGCGCGAAGCATATCAAAATGATTTTGCTGCAAGAATGGATTGGACCATTAAGCCATTCAAAGAAGCAAATCACCCACCTATTATAAAGACAAATACTCCAAATATTATTAATGCTAAACCAAATGATATTATTAATCTTGATGCATCTTTAACAAGTGATATAGACGGCGATACATTAAATTATAAATGGTTTTATTATCCCGAGGCAGGAACTTATGCACTTTCTACAAGCAGATCTGGCAATCCATTAAAAATTGACAATTTTGATAAAGCAATTGCAAGCTTTAAAGTGCCTAATTCTGGAATGACAAAAGAAGGTACAATGCATATTATACTTGCGGTTTCTGATAATGGAAAACCAAGTCTTACAAGATATAAAAGATTTATTATAAATATTAAGCAATAAAAATTGCGAAAAATAATAATCTAAAATTTAGTGTCTTTGCCAAAATTATTACAAGCGCCAATATTTTTTTGACAAATTTTGGACGCTTGTTTTTTTGCTTTTTCAATATCACTTGGCTGCATTGCTTTTTCCACAGTTTTTAAATCTATGGCTGCCAGATTTTTAAAGCTTTGATTTGTATAATGATGTGAGGCTATATTAAGCCATGCATGCGCTTTAATATAATCTGGATTGCCAATTAAACTACTTGCGTAAAACCGCCCTAAACTAAGTTGTGAATTTCCATCGCCAAGCGTGGCACCTTTTTCAAACCATATAAAAGATTGGTGCGCATCCCTATTTATACATTTACCATCGAAATAATAATTTCCAAGTGCCGCGTTTGCAGGTGCATAATACTTCGCGGAGATTATATAATATTTTAATCCTTCTTCGCAATTTTTCAGATTTATTATTGCATAATATCCATATTCCAAAGCACCGCGCGGTGAGCCATTTTGGGCAGATTTTTCAACCCATTTATTGCCAATTTCAATGTTTTTAAGTGAAATTTCAAGCTTTCCTAATTGATACATAGCTTCAGGATGACCAGCTTCAGCAGATTTAAGATATAAATCCTTAGCCTTTTGAAAATTACGAGTTTCGATTGGTTTTGCATATTCGGCACGCTCTGCGGCTTCGGCCTGCCATAATAATTCTTGTGATGGCGCCGCTGTTTGAATAGTTTGCGCGTAGATATTAAAAGGAAATAATAATAATTTTAAACAAAGAAAAATAGATATTTTATAATAATTCATTCTTTTCCTCTTTATTTCTAGTTTGAGATTATATAATTTCTATTCTTCTTGCTTTTGCATTTTAATCAAATCTTCATTTGAAATATTTTTACAAGTAGTTTGAAATAAACAAACTTCATTTATAGTATTTCTTACTAAATCATAATTTGTACCACTCAAATCTTTTTCAAGTTTTTTTGCGCGTTCAAATACTTCTTTTGGATTTGGATTTGCGAATATTCCTTTTACTGGCGAATTATACCAAGCAATTTTCCCCCACGCGATTGCCATATTCAAGTTTTGCTTTGTACCTTTTGCATAATAAAAAGCATCAGCAAGCGCGATTTGTGCCGGAATATTACTGAATTTTGCAGCTCTAGCATTGGCATTAAATGCTTTAACATAGTCAGGTGGACCGCACTTATCAGAGCCATATAGTGCCCCAAGATCAATATTCGCAGGTACTGATAGATCATATTGTGCATAAGTAAGATATTTTATCGCATCATCACAATTAAGAGGATCTAATGATAATTGTCCGTATTTTAATTGGGCCGCATTATTTCCTGCATCGGCTGATTTCTTTAGCCACTCGCGCATTTTAGCATTATTGCGCAATTCTTGGTATAGTCCACTTAGTCTATACATAGCATGGGCATGACCAGCCTCTGCAGGTATAAGGTATTTTTCAATCAATATATTTATATCAGGTTTATTTTGATTTGTTTTCAAATATTCGCGTTCGAAATCACGTGCAATTGAATATAATTCACGCAATTCTGAATATTTGTTTGGATTGGAAAACTCCATGCTTTCAAATCTTATATAGCCTTCAGGTGCAGGTGCTCTAATATTTGGCCTTGGGGGTGCTGGGTAAGGTGCAAATGGCGCAGGTCGTGTCTGTGTTCGGCCATCATCTTTTAACTTATTTAGCAATTTTATTGGACAAATATAATTAGCATTGCAAAGTTCATCTAATTCGGTTTTAGCTTTTGCAAACTCGCTTGGCTTTGCTTTAAGTTCTGGTTCAAGTATTTTTAAAGTATCAATTGCGTATTGCGGGTCATGATTGACCCATGACGTTTCGCTTTTATTCATATTACTGGCGATAATTAGATACGCCCAAGCCTTTGGTAGATTTTTTTGCGTACCGATGCCTTCGTAATAAGCTCGTGCAATAAAATTAATGTGACTATATGAAACTAGATTAGTAACTTTTTCGGCATATTCAAATGCTTTTTTATCATCATTCGCCCCGCAAGTTTTTTCGACATACCATTTAGCGGCAGTAGTTTCTGACATATAAGATTTTTCGATCAATGCCTTTTCTAAATAGGGGAGCGCATCAACACAATTATTTGGGTTAGACTTGTGTATTAAACTTGCCGCAAGGTAATTAGCACCAAAAATATTTAAATCTGCCGCTTTTTTATAATTTTCTAGTGCATTACTAGTATCATTATTTGCCTCGTAAAATTTTGCAAGTCCAATATATGCTTCGTTTTTGCCGTATTGCGTTGCTAATTGGTAAATTTCAACTACATTCTTAAAGCTTGCTGAACCATTTTTAAAGTCTCGCTCAGCGTGCCCAGCACGTGAATAAAAGACATCACCCAATGTATATACTGGCGCTTGCGCCATAATCACCATAGGAGGGCTTTTTATTTCCTTTTGTGGTTGCTCAATTTGTTGAGCATTTATAGGGTTTGTAAATAAGCTTAGAATGGAAATTATCAATATTATATTTTTCAATTTATTTTTAAAATATAACATTGGTTTTCCTTTCTTAATTCACTTTTTCCAATGCCGCGCCGATTTTACCAGCAAGGAAGCTTAATTCATCATTATCGCCACGAGCGGTTTGCTCATGCCCTTTTAAAGGCTTGCCAGTTACACGCGGAATAAGGTGGAAATGAAGATGAAATACTGACTGCCCACCTGCCGCGCCATTAAATTGGAATACTGAAATACCATCTGGTTCAAGTGCCGCTTTCATTGCAATGGCAATCATTTGAACGCGCGACATATATTCGCCCCAAAGCTCGGTTGGGAAGTCAATTATATTTGTTGTTTTGGCTTTAGGAACGACAAGAACATGCCCAGGGGCTTGTGGGAATACATCCATAAATGCAAGAACAATATCGTCTTCATAAACTTTATGACACGGCAATTCGCCACGCAAAATCATGGCGAAAATATTATTATCGTCGTAAACGCCGTCTAGGTTATTTGTCATTATATTCCTTCCGATACTTTATTTTTGGTAATTAGTGCGTCGTTCGAATTTCTCAAATGCTCATATATTTTTATATACTGCGCTTTTCGAAATCCGACACTCCTGCTACTTCCCTAAAACTAAAGCATCTCTTTAAGCTCTTTAACAAAAATTTATTCACTATAAAATTTCAAAAATGCCGTCAACTTCTACCGCATAACCTAATGGAAGATTTGCAACCCCAACCGCAGAGCGGGCATGCTTGCCTTTATCGCCAAAAACTTCAACCATTAAGTCGGAGCAGCCATTAATAACCGCAGGAATTGGATCGAAATCAGGTTTGGCATTCACGAAGCCGCCAAGCTTTACAATACGCACAACTCTATCAAGATTGCCGCCGCAAGCCGCTTTTAATTGGGCAATTAAATTAAGGCCGCAAAGTCTTGCCGCTTTTTGACCTTCTTCAATTGATAAATCGCCAAGCTTACCTTTAATGCCGCCATCTGGCGCAATTGAAATTTGCCCAGAAATATGAACAAGATTTCCCGATATCACAAATGGAACATAAGAAGCCACAGGAAGTGGCGGATTTGGCAATTCAATTCCAAGCTCTGTTAGGCGGTTTTCTATAGACATTTTATATTCCTAATAATTCTTTAGTAGCTTTTGTTACATTTTCTTGGCGCATAAGGCTTTCACCAATAAGGAAAGTTTTCGCGCCCGATTTTTCCATTCTTTGTAAATCGGCATTAGTAAAAAGACCAGATTCGCAAACAAGAATTTTATCTATTGGAAGAAGCTTTGCAAGCTCTTCAGTGGTTTCAAGTTTGGTTTCAAAGGTTCTTAAATTACGATTATTAACCCCGATTAGATTGCCACCAAGTTTTAAAGCACGTTCTAATTCATATTCGTCATGGGTTTCGATTAAAGCATCCATTTCAAACTTTGTGGCTTCTTCGAATAATTCTTGCGCCTGTTCATCGCTAAGGCAGGCCATAATAATAAGGATAGCATCGGCACCAAGCGCGCGGCTTTGTGCGATTTGATAAGGATCTATCATAAAATCCTTGCGTAAAGCGGGAAGATTTGTAGCATTTCTTGCAGTTATTAAATATTCATCCGCCCCCATAAAGCTTGGGCCATCGGTAAGAATAGATAAACAAGTTGCACCTCCATCTTCATATGACTTGGCAAGTATTGCGGGTTCAAAATCCTCACGAATAAGACCTTTTGATGGGCTTGCTTTTTTTACTTCGGCAATAAGCGCATAGCCCGTTAGGATTTTATTTTTAATCGCATTTTCAAATCCGCGGACAGGTGAGGCGGCAAGCGCTAATTTTTCAATTTCACTTTGGGAATGCGTTTGTTTTGCGGCTTTTACTTCGCCACTTTTATATTCAATAATTTTTTCAAGAATGTCTGGTTTATTATTCATTAGTAATTTCGATTAGTTTTTGTAAAATAAGTTTCGCGCTATGAGTATCTATTGCGCTTGTGGCAATTTCAATGCCGGCTTTAATATCATTGGCGTTTCCAGCCATGCAAAGTGCCGCCGCCGAATTTAAAACCACCGCATCACGATAAGCGCTATGTTTGCCTTCAAGTAAATCAATTAATGCCTTGGCATTGAATTTGGCGTCACCGCCTTTTAATTCATTTAAGTTTGTATATTTAAAGCCATAATCTTTTGGATTAATACTAAAGCTTTCTATGCGTTCGTCTTTTAATGAAATTACCTCGGTAATTCCATGAATTGCAATTTCATCAAGCCCATCCGCGCCATGAATTACCCAAGCCGATTTTGTGCCAAGCGCTTTGAGCGCATTAGCAATCGGAAGCATTAATTCTTTACGATAAACGCCTAATAATTGCTTTTTTGCTTTAGTTGGATTGCATAAAGGGCCAAGCACATTAAATACTGTTCCAAAACCTAATTCTTTTCTTATTGGCCCAACATAAGCAAGTTTAGGATGATGATTGGGGGCAAAGAAAAATGCCAGATTGGCATCATCAAGGGCTTTTATATAGTTTGCACTATCATTACGAAGTTTTACACCTAAAGCCTCTAATACATCGGCGGCACCGCACAAAGAAGACATTGAGCGATTACCATGCTTGGCAACCTTAAGGCCACATCCCGCAAGCACAAATGAAACCGCAGTTGATATATTAAGGCTATGTGCACCATCGCCTCCAGTGCCGCAAACATCAATCGTATCATAAGCTAAATCAAGGCTTATCATATTATGACGCATTGCTTTTGCGCCCGCGATAATTTCATTATCACTGAGGCCAACTCTCTCAAGACCCATTAAAAATGCACCAATTTGTGAAGGTGTCGCTTCTTTATTCAGGATTTCTTCAAAAACCACTGCAAGCTCAGATTGTAAAAGGTTTTGCCCTTTTGATAGCTTTGTTAGATATGGTTTTATATTATCACTCATGACTATGCCTTATATTTTTCGGCAATTTTTAGGAAATTATCTAAAACTTCATGTCCATATTCAGAAGCAATAGATTCTGGATGGAATTGCACACCATATATCGGACGTGTTTTGTGTGATAAAGCCATTACTTCATTATCAGGAGTAATGGCATCAATTTGTAATTCATTTGAATTATCAGTTAGTTCAACCGCAAGCGAATGATAACGTGCAATATTAAAGCATTTTGGTAAGCCGTTAAAAATGCCGTTTTCATTAGTTGTAATTTGCGAAGTTTTGCCATGAATAATTGCTTTTGCGCCGTGAACTTTCGCACCGAATACTTGTCCAATTGATTGATGGCCAAGGCATACGCCAAGTAAAGGCATATCTTTTGGAAGCTTTTCAATAAGTTCAAGACATATGCCGGCTTCATTTGGTGATTTTGGTCCAGGGGATAAACAAATTGCATCAAAACCCATTGCGAAAATTTCTTCGGGGGTTTTGGCATCATTACGCATAACCGTAACTTTTGCGCCCAATTCTTCGAAATAATGCACAAGATTATAAGTGAAGCTGTCATAATTATCGATTAGTAATAAATTAATTGTCATTTCACACCACTATTCGAAAGTTTCGGCTTCTTCGGCGGCATTAATTAATGCGCGCGATTTTATTAAGCACTCATTATGCTCCATCTGAGGTATTGAGTCTAATACAACACCTGCGCCTGCTTGAACATAGAGTTTTTTATCTTTTAAAATGCCAGTCCTTAAGGCGATACACATATCCATATCACCTGAAGCCGCAAAATAACCGACACCACCTGAGTATATACCACGTTCATGTGGTTCAAGTTCGGCAATTATCTCCATTGCGCGAATTTTTGGTGCGCCTGAAACCGTGCCAGCAGGGAAGCCGCCCATAAGTGCATCCATGGCATCAAGCTCTGGCTTTAGTGTGCCTTCAACATTAGAAACTATATGCAT
Source organism: uncultured Caulobacteraceae bacterium (assembly GCA_964443435.1). Lineage (GTDB taxonomy): Bacteria > Pseudomonadota > Alphaproteobacteria > Caulobacterales > Aquidulcibacteraceae > Pseudaquidulcibacter. The sequence goes on from CAYUCW010000005.1 coordinate 13,113, forward strand.
TACATGGCTATAGCGTTCAATAAAGAATTTTTTTGTAACTCTAATACCACCCCTTGGTTCTTCTGGATTATTTGAATTAGTTTTTGCAATACTTACGCGGCCAACATCATTTCGACCTAAGTCCAAAAGCATTAAATGCTCGGCACATTCTTTTGGATCATTAAGAAGCGATTCTTCATGCGCCAAATCTTCGGCAGGGGTATTTCCGCGTGGCCTTGTCCCAGCAATTGGACGAACTGTTACCGTTCCATCACGCAAGCGAACTAGTATTTCAGGACTTGAACCAATTATTGAATAACCTTCCATTTGTAATAAAAACAAAAATGGGGAAGGGTTGGTCCGTCTTAAAGCGCGATAAAGTGACAATGGTGATTTATCAAAATCAACACTAAATCTTTGTGACGGCACTACTTGGAAAATATCGCCTGCTTTAATATAGGTTTTTGCTTTTTCAACCGCCGCCATATATTCTTCAGGTGTTTGATTTGCAGAAGCTTTTTTACTTTGTTTCGCTTTAGTGGGCTTGGCTTGCGCCACAAGTTTGGAAGGGCTATCAAGAAGCTTCCATGCATTTTCAAGTATATTGATTGCTTTATTATATGCGGTTTTAAAATCTATGTTGGCATCATAAAAAATAGGTGAAGCAAGTAATAATTCATGCTTTATCCCATCAAAAACAATTACTAGCCTTGGGCGTGTAAAGACACTTTCTGGTAAATTTAAAGGGTCATTTGCGTTTTTAGGAAGCTTTTCAAAATACCTAATCATTTCATAAGATAAATAACCATAAAGCCCAGAAACAGGTGGCGGTAATTCATCAATATTTTTGATTTTGGACTTATTTATAAGCCCTCTTAAGGCTTCAAGTGGGTTTCCATCGATATTGGTATAGCTACCAATTGAGCCATTCTCATCAATATCCGCGAATTTTGCTATGCCTTTTTCGGTTTTGAAAATTAAATCAGGGTTAGAGGTTACAATAGAATAGCGCCCTCTATTTTCGCCACCCTCAACACTTTCAAATAGGCAAGAACCAAACTTATCCTGTCCGAATTTTGCAAATGCCGTAATCGGGGTTTCAATATCATCAATACGTTTTACCCATATAAGACTATTCTCGCCATTTTGATAATTCTTCTCAATGGTTTGGTAATCTGGAAATATGGGTAAATTTGTAGTCACAATAAAAGCTTTTATTTTTTAGTTGGTGCAATAGGTGCATCACCCAAAGCAATTTTAACTCTATCTGGATAGGTTTTTACTTTAAACCTATTTCTTGCGGCACGTTCATATAATGCTACTATATCTTGTTGGACACTTGAGCGGACTGCTTCTTCGGCTTTCGCAAGTCTTTCAGGCGCTTTAGTTTCGTCGTCTCTAATAATATTTTCAATTTTAATGACCGCATATTCGCCGCCATTACCAACAGGAGCAATTGTAATTTCGCCTTTTTTAGCGCCAAATATAGCGCCAGTTAATTGAGGTGAGCCCATGCCGCGACTTACAGGCTGTGGATTAGTAATGATTTTAGAACCAGCTTTCTTAGCAGCGGCTTCAAGACCATTCTTACGCGCCTCAGCCGCAATAGTTTCAGCTTTAGCTTTTAAAAGCTTAGAAGTCTCACGGGCAATCCATGCATTAGTAAGATCTGCTTTAACTTCGGTAAGTGGTAGTGGTGCCGCGGCAGTAATCTTATCAGCCCTAATAGCGATATATTTACCTTCACCACCATTTAGAAGTTCGGTTGCTTCACCAGACCCTAGATTAAATGCAGAAGTAAGTGCTTCTTTAGCGGTTGCAAATAAAGGTTCAGGTTGACCAGTGCTATAAACACCTTCTTTTGATAAAGCCGAAAGCTTAACAATTTTTAGCCCAGTTTTAGCGGCCGCTTTATCAATGCTATCACCACTTGCAACTGCTTCATCAAATGCATCTGTAGCATCTGTTAATAATTGATTTGCTGATTCTTGTTTAAGAGATGCAGTGATTTCAGCACTTGCCGCATTAAAATCAGCTTCTTTAGCAGGTGTTATCGCCGAAACAACATACGCCGAATAAGCAAGTGCGCCTTTTGCTGTGCCGCTTGTACCGACTGGTGCTTTAAATACAATTTCCGCAACAGCTTTATCGGGAACTGAGGTTTTAGCCACTTTATCAAAGCTGAGAGGCTTTTGAAGGCCAAGTGATGTAGCAATAGTATTTGGATCTTCACCTTTTTTAAGCCTTGCAGATGCTTCATTTGCTTTGGCTTCATCTGGGGCAACAATTTGTACGAATGTGCGTTTTTCAGGTGTTGTAAGATTATCTTTTGCTTGCTCAAACTTTTGTTTCACAACAGCAGGGTCAGCAGTTGCTTTTGATTTAAAGTTTTCAATATCTGCAATCACAATTGTAAAATCACGAGTTTCAGGCTGCATAAGTTTTTCACGATTCTCTGCGTAGAATGCTGTAATTTGAGATTCAGTAGGCTTAGGCGCGGCACCAATTAATGAACTTGGAATAGGAATAATCGTTACAAATCGTCTTTCAGTGTTAAAAGCTAAGGTTTGCATTGAAAATTCTTTAGGTGCGCGGTAGCCAGAACTTATTGAAAGCATGATTAATTGTTTGCGCAAATCATCTCTGATTGATTTTTCAAAAGTAACAGGGGTTAATTCATTTTCTTTTAATAGTTGCTCATACGCAAGCTCAGAAAATCTTCCAGTTGTAGGGTCTTGGAAGCCTGGGATTCTATTTACTTGGTCTCTAACAATTGAAGGGTCAACCCTTAGTTTTAATTTATCAAATAATTGGGAAAAAACATTTTCACTTACAATATTTTCTAGAACACCTTGTTCAGCGCCTTGTTCGCGCGCTTCTTGCCTAGAAATGGTTCTTTGTTCTTTTGCAGAAATTCTTTTTATTAAGCTATCAAACTGCTTTATATATTCAGCACTAGTAATATTTTTATTGCCGATACTAGCTACAGTATCTTTATTGCCAAAGCTTACCATTTCCACGCCAGCAATAGCAAAAGATAATAATATTAAACCAAAAAGGATTTTAGCGAATATTGATTTAGAGAATTTTTTAAAAAAATTGTTCATTTATTTTTTCCTTAAGGTTTTCCATAATCGGCAAAACCGCTAGGGGCAATAGAATATATGTAAGAATTTTAAACTTATTCATAAATTTAATGTAAGATAGGATATATTTTAACTTATATTTCTTATAAATGGATTCAAAATCTAAAGGATAGTCCGTGACAAAATTAATAATAGGTAATTGGAAAATGTTTGGAACTAAATCTTTTAATGATTTAGCTCAGGAAATCGCAAAAGGCATAGAGGATATTGATCATTCTAAGATTTCTGTAATTATCTGTCCGCCTTTTACAATATTAGATAGAATTAGCGAAACAATTAAAGATTCAAGCCTTGTTACTGGTTCACAAGATTGCCATTTTGAAAATAAAGGTCCGTTTACTGGTGATGTATCTGCGCAAATGATTATAGATGCAGGCGCAAAATTTGCAATTATTGGACATTCAGAGCGTCGTAAACATCATTTTGAAACAGATGAGATGGTTGCTAAAAAAGTTCTTGCAGCAATTGGTAATGATTTAAATCCAATAATTTGTGTGGGCGAATCTTTAGAAGATCGCAAAAATGGCAATGCTGCAAAAGTTATTGAGGCACAATTATCGAAATCTATTCCGGCAAATTATGATAAGGATGAAATAATCATTGCTTATGAACCAATTTGGGCAATCGGAAGCGGAAACGTTGCAAGTGCAAAAGATATAGCCGAGATGTGCTTGATAATTTCAAATAAAATTAAAGATCTATTTGGCGATATATCTTTAAAGGTTCTATATGGTGGCTCTGTGAACGCTAAAAATGCCAAAGATATACTTAAAATTGATGGTGTGGATGGGGCATTAGTTGGTGGTGCAAGTCTAATTGGTCAGGATTTTATCCAAATCGTCAAAGACGCATTATAGTCTAACTAATTTTACAGATTTAGTAATAAATTTTAAATTATATTGTATTACTAAATTTGCTATGGATATAAAGCAAAAAAACAATAACTTATCTGACGCACTTGCAGTTATTTATGATCCTATACGCGGTAATATGCTTACTTCAAGAAGTGTATTACACGGAATGGGCTTTAGGCGCATTGATGGCATAACTACTATATCTGCACTTGATAGAAAGTTAAAAGATAATGAGATTGCAATTCTTTTTATAGATGCAAGCGAAGAAAGCGATAAAATTGTTGAATTGCTGCAATCTATAAGAATGACAGAGAGTAATGCTAATCCATTCTTACCAATAGTGGTTACATTATGGGTTGGTAATGGTGATTTGGTTGCAAATCTTATGAATGCCGGTGCCGATGATGTTCTGCTTCGTCCGTTTTCAGTTAATAGATTACAAGATAGAGTTAAAGTACTTATCGAAAGCCGCAAAAAATTTGTTGTTACTTCTGATTATGTTGGCCCAGATAGGGGTAAAGCAAAGCAAGGAACTTTAACAATTGATGCTTTTGATGTCCCGAATCCATTGAAAAAAGCTACTTTGGGTGAAGAAGGCGATCCAATTGAATATTTAGAAGCAATGGAAAAAGCTAAGAAGCGCATTAATAAAGAACGTATTGCAAAGCTTGCTCGCCGTATTGCTATGGCCGCAGAAGTAACAATTCAAGCCAATGGAAAAAATAATGATGATAGAGGTTTTGTAATTGATTTGCTTGAAACCGCCGCAGAGCTTGTAAAAACTGCAAAACGTATGGGAACTGATGATGTTCAAGATATTGCATCGGTTCTTGAAAATGTAGTTGGCAAAACTGCTTCAGATCCTGCAAATAGAGCTGAAAATGCACAGCTTACAAGACAATTGGCTTTTGCGATTTATGCAAATTATGCGGTAGAAGAGGGCGAAGAGTTCAAAAAAGAACTTGATATGACCTTAGATTTAGTTCGTGCAAGACTTTTAAAAGCAAAAGAACGTGTGTCGCGATTGCAAGAACTTAATCATACTGTTGCAAATTTTAATAATTCAGAAATTAGTGATGCCGATAGCGAAGCAGCCGACCTTGCAAAAAAATGGATTTCTAACGTAGTATTCTAGTTAAAATTTGAGTTTTTGCGCTAAAATTGCTTATAATAAAACAGTCCAAGTCTTGAAAAAATTCAATTCAAGTGCAAATAGAGCTTACTGCAATATATACTGCATTTGTTTCATTATGAATGCAAATATTCATTTGTAAAAAATATTAGCGAAAAACTGGTTTAAAATGTTCCAAACTCTTTTAATTATTCACCTTATTGTTTGTGTTGCCTTGATTGGTTCAATTTTAATGCAAAGATCTGAGGGTGGTGGTGCACTTGGTATTGGTGGCGGGCCATCTGGTTTAATGTCTGGCCGTGCTGCGGCTAATTTTATGACAAAAACTACTTCAGTTTTGGCGACTTTATTTTTTATACTAACAATTGCGCTTACAATTACTTCTGGCGCTACTAAAAAAGATAATACATCAGTTTTAGAAACAGATCCAAAAGCGGGTGGGCTTCCTACAAAATCAATAGAGCTTGATAAGCCTGCTGAAGATTCTGCAATTCCACAGTCGCAAGTTGCGCCATTAGGCAATAGCTTGTTTGGAAATAGCGTTAATTCTACTGACTCAACTGCTAACGCAGTTACAAATACTGCCAAATAAGTAAAATAAGCATTTCGTTTTAAATAGAAACTTGGTAAGCAAATCATCCATGACCCGATATGTATTTATAACAGGGGGCGTGGTTTCCTCCCTTGGCAAAGGTATTGCTTCCGCTGCTTTGGCTGCATTATTGCAGGCAAGGGGCTATAAAGTATGCCTTCGCAAATTGGACCCTTATTTAAATGTCGATCCTGGCACTATGTCGCCATATCAACATGGCGAAGTTTTCGTAACCGATGATGGTGCCGAAACCGACCTTGACCTTGGCCATTATGAACGTTTTACTGGTGTTAGTGCCACTAAGCGCGATAATGTGACAGCTGGGCGTATTTATCAAGATATTATTGCCAAAGAACGTCGCGGTGGTTATCTTGGCGCAACTATTCAAGTTATTCCACACGTAACAAATGCGATTAAAGAATTTGTACTTGCCGATTCAGATGGTGCGGATTTTGTGCTTTGTGAAATTGGCGGAACTGTTGGTGACATTGAAGGCTTACCTTTCTTTGAAGCTATTCGCCAATTAGGGCAGGAGCTTGAACCACTTCAAGCAATCTATATTCACCTGACTTTAATGCCTTATATTGCTACAGCTGGTGAAATGAAAACCAAGCCGACACAGCATTCGGTTAAAGAATTGCGTTCAATTGGTATTCAGCCAAATATACTTATTTGCCGCTGCGATAGACCAATTCCTGAAGAAGAAAAACGTAAACTTGCGTTATTCTGTAATGTTCGTCCTTCTGGCGTAATCGAAGCTATGGATTCTAAGCATATTTACGAAGTGCCTCTTGATTACCATGAGCGCGGCCTTGATAAAGAAGTGCTTGCTTGTTTTGGCATTAAAGATGCACCAAATCCAAAATTGGATAAATGGTTAGATGTTGCAAAGCGTCTTAATAATCCTGATGGTGAAGTAACAATTGCGATTGTTGGCAAATATACTTCAATGAAGGATAGCTATAAATCATTAATAGAGGCGCTTCATCATGGCGGTCTTGCCAATGATGTTAAAGTTAATCTTAATTGGATTGATGCGCGTTCATTTGATAATGATAATAATACAATTGCAAGTGAGCTTGACGGCGTAAATGCTATTCTTGTTCCTGGGGCATTTGGCGATGCCGGTGCAGAAGGCAAAATCAAAGCAATCCAATACGCGCGTGAGCATAACATCCCGTATTTTGGAATTTGCTTTGGTATGCAAATGGCATGTGTCGAGGCCGCAAGAAATCTTGTTGGTATCACAAGTGCATCTTCTACCGAATTTGGGCCATGCGAAGAATCAGTTGTTGGTCTTATGACCGAATGGACAAAAGGTAATAGTACCGAAGTCCGTGGTGATAATGATGATATGGGCGGCACTATGCGTCTTGGCGCATATGAAGCCTGCTTGAAGCAAGGTTCTATTGCCGAATCTATTTATGGCACTAATAATATTTCAGAGCGTCATAGGCACCGCTATGAAGTTAATATTGCCTATAAAGACCGCCTAGAAGCAAATGGCCTTGTATTCTCTGGGCTTTCACCTGATGGAAGCTTGCCTGAAATTGTAGAGCGTACAGATCACCCTTGGTTTGTGGCAGTACAATTCCACCCAGAGCTTAAATCAAGACCATTTGAACCGCATCCTTTATTCAAAGGTTTTGTAAAAGCTGCATTAATACAATCAAGACTGGTGTAATCAGTTACGTTTTAGTGTAATCATATAGTCTTAGAGTGTTGCTATTTGCAAAATATTTGCTAATAGAACGCCACTTATTAATTTTTAGAAATGGAATCCGCAAAATGGCTGTGCCTAAGCGTAAAACAAGTCCTTCTCGTCGTGGCATGCGCCGCTCTCACGATGCTTTAGGTTTGAACTCATATACTGAAGACAAAAACTCTGGCGAACTTCGCCGTCCGCACCATATCGACCTTAAAACTGGTATGTATCGTGGCCGCCAAGTTTTAAAAGTTAAAGAAGACTAATTATTCAAGGCTCCTCATTCGCGCTACGCGCACTCTCGGAGCTTTATATATAGTTTTAATTTTTAGTAATATTATAAAAAGCGTCGAAATAAGTTCGGCGCTTTTTTTATTTAAAGCTATTTAAAAAAGTATCTTATCCCGAATTTTCCGAATCGTGGAATATTAAATGGTTGCGAGGCTAATAAAGTATCTTTAGCTGAAAAAAGCTCGGATATATCAAACGTAAAAGCCAATTGGCTTTCAAAGTTTAAATTTATATTTGTTGGTAAAGGTCGATGAATAAAGAATTAGAAATAGCGATTGCAGAAGTTATGGCGTTAAGCTCTGATGAATTTTATGCTAAATTCCCCATATTCAACGTTGTAAAATTTGTAAAAACATTTGACGATTTTTGTGCATTTACAAAATTTATCGATGAAAAGGTGATGCCAATCATGCTAGAGCGAGAAGATGATTTCTCAAACTCTTTTGATTTTACTTTTGGTTGTTTTTCAGACAAAATAAACAGTTCAGACGAGTATGGAAATATTGATAAACTTTCAAGCGAGTATACTCATTGGACTATATTAGCTGAATGTTTATGTAGCGCTTTAATAACATCAGGTTAAGTTTTTTCTCTCGAACTTTAGTTATCTTTAAAAATTATGGCCACCTTTTCGGTGGCCTTTTTTATTTATATTCGCTTGTGAACTCATCATTTATTGGCCAATAGCAAGCATGGAATGGGTATTTGTCATTACCTTTTTCACTTTTGCGATAAATTTTATTTCTTGCGCCGCATTTATCTATAATTTCAAAAACCTGGGCGATTCTTGCGTCATAAATGCTTTTTTTAATTGGTGATGCGCCGCCCCAAGCCGTAATTATATAATCACTCTTTTTGATAACTTCTTCAAAAGCTTTATTGTTTTCAGGGCCAATAATATCTACGCCCTTGTCATAGGAATCCATCACATCCGACGGCAAAGTTCCGCGGATTGCAAAAATATTTAAAATCTCAAGTTCGGCAACATCAGGGAAGGCTGAATAAATAGTTTTTGCTGCGGTCTGTATCGTTTTATCTGCTTTCAAAGCATCGGCAGAGGAGGGGTTTTTAAGAATAATCGCCGCGCTTTTGCTTCGTGAATCATCACAAAAAAATGGCAATTTTAAGCGGTAACGATAAACCATATCTTCTGAAAATTCTGCTATTATTCGGGTTAAATCAATTTTTTCAAAATGATTAATCTGTCTTCCAATATATGGTGCTTGGTTCAAAATTTTTGCTTTCTTTTTATTTATATAATTTAATATGCGCAAATATTTTGAAATATTAAAGCCTGCAATGTCAAATATAAAATTCGTGAATTTTGATTCTTTTTACTTTCTTTTTCCCCAAATTAGGGTATGTTAATACCATGAAACAGGTATTTTTATCATTCGGTTCTAATTTATCTTTAAAAGAAATGTCTTCTTTTGAGATAATTGATAATATGCCGTTTGAGCTTTTGAATTTTGGCTTAGTTCCAAAGCTTGTTTCTAATATTTATTCTTCCCCTGCTTGGCCTGAAGGCTCTGGTGCGCCCGATTATTATAATAGTATAATTGCAATAGAAACTAAGAATAATGACCCTATAAATTTGCTTCGTAAGATTTGGAAAATTGAAAATAAATACGGTAGAATCAGAGAGATAGAGGATAGATGGTCACCAAGAACCCTTGATATTGATATTATTGATTTCAAAGGCATGATAATGGGTGAATTTGAAAATGATTATGGCTTTATTTTGCCACACCCAAGGTGTCATGAAAGGGCTTTTGTTCTAAAGCCGCTTCTTGAAATTGCGCCTGATTGGGTTAATCCCTCAACTAATGTAAAAGGTAGCTTTTATTTAGAAAATATTATTGATATTAATACAAAAATTGTCAAAATGCCTGTTAAGAGTAGTTGAGTAGTAATACTAATTAATCTATAGGCAATTAATTATCTATCCTGCAGGAAATTATATATGGCTCGCGTAACTGTCGAGGACTGCGTTGAACGCGTCCAAAATCGTTTTTCTTTAGTATTGTATGCTGCGCATCGTGCTCGTCAAATATCTGGTGGTATGCCACTTGCTGTTGACCGTGATCGTGACAAAGACCCTGTTGTGGCTCTACGTGAAATCGCTGAGGAAGCGGTAATCACTGATGATTTACGTGATGGCTTAATTGCTAATTTACGTGAATATCGTCCGCATTCAGTTCGTGAAGAAGAAGAATCAGATCTATTAGCATTAGAAGCTCCCCTTATTGTATCTGAGGATGATGTTATGCGTGCGCTTCAGCAAGAACAAGAAGCGGTGCGTGAGGATCCTTATTAATAGAGGGTGTTAGGTTGCCCACTAACTTAAGTGAAAATAATCAAAGCAAAAAAACTGGCGATGCTCCTTTAATTTCTGGGCATCGCTCTCATATTGTTAGGCAATATGAATTATTAGATCTTGTAAGGGTTTATAACCCTAATCTTAATGAAGATATTATAAATCGTGCATATGTTTATGCAACCAAGATGCATGGTTCACAACTTCGGGCATCTGGCGACCCTTATTTTGGTCATCCTATTTCGGTTGCCGCAATTCTAACTCAGTTAAAACTTGACGAAGCATCAATTGTTACTGGTCTTTTACATGATACTGTTGAAGATACCGATGCAACTTATGAAGATATTTCAAGATTATTTGGTGAAGAAGTTGCGGAACTTGTTCAGGGTGTTACTAAATTAACGCAATTAGAAGTGCAAACCGAACGTACCAAACAAGCGGAAAATCTCCAAAAATTTGTTCTAGCGCTTTCAAAGGATATTCGGGTTTTACTAGTAAAGCTTGCCGATAGACTTCATAATATGCGCACTTTGGGCTTTATTTCAAAGCCAGAGAAACGCGCTAGAATCTCCAAAGAAACTCTTGATATTTATGCACCATTGGCGCGCAGGATTGGTGTCAATAAAATTGCCTCAGAACTAGAAGATCTTGCCTTTTCGCATTTATATCCTGATGCATATGAAACGATCAATGAGCAATTAGAATTCAATCGCGAAAAATATAAAATTTCCACCGAAAAAGTTGTTGAAAAAATTTCTGAAGTTTTAGGTAATGCCAAAATCCCTGCCAAAGTTTCAGGCCGTGAAAAGCGTTCATATTCAATATGGCGAAAACTTGATAATAAGAATGTATCCTTCAATAATATTTCCGATGTTTATGGTTATCGGATTTTGGTTGATACATTAGAAGAATGTTATCTTGCAATGGCGGCATTGCACCAAAACTGGTCTTATGTTCCTGGGCGCTTCAAAGATTATATTTCGGTACCAAAGCCAAATGGTTATAGATCTTTGCACACAACCGTAGTTGGGCCGCAAGGTTTAAGGGTTGAAATTCAAATCCGTACCTTTGAAATGCATAAAGTTGCAGAGCTTGGGGTTGCCGCGCATTGGAAATATAAAAATCAAACTTATGGTTATCACCCAGATACTGATATTTATACTGACCCTATGGCGGCATTACAAAGCATTTTTAGTATTCTTGAAGATGGCGGAGACGCCGAAGATTTCTTTGAAAATGCGAAGCTTGAGATGTTTTCAGATCAAGTATTTGTATTCACACCAAAAGGTGACTTACACGTTCTTCCACATGGTGCAACTTCGGTTGATTTTGCGTATTCTGTCCATACAAAAGTTGGCGATACTATTGTTGGCGCAAGGGTTAATGGCGTAAATGCGCCACTACGCACACCTCTAAGAAATGGTGATATTGTCGAAGTTTTACGTTCTGATATAGCAAGGCCGCCGCCGAATTGGGAAAGCTTGGTTATAACTGGCAAAGCTCGTTCGGGCATAAGAAGGCTTTTAAGGCTTGATGAAAAGCAAGAATTTTACAATCTTGGAAAATCTCAAGCAAATCATGCCATCAGAAGAGTTGGAATTGACCCAAAAAGTGTAGATTTTGAAGCAGCATTGAAAAAATTAAAATTCGCTTCGGTGGATGAATTATATATAGCGCTGGCGAAAAATAAGCTTACAAGCACGGCCTTAATCGAAGCGGCACTCCCAGGGCTTGTACAGAAAAATGCACTTGGTAATGCGAGAATTCCAATTGTTGATGAGCATGCAATTCACTTTTTAAATGGTGATAATTTAAAGCCAACTACATCTATTAAATTCATGGGCTGCTGCTCTCCGCTTCCGGGGGAGCGTATAGTGGGTATCCCAGTAAGTGAGCATGAGCTTGAAGTTCATACAATTGATTGCGATCATTTAGTTGAGCATGAAAAGGATGCCGATAACTGGCTTGATATTTCATGGAATGATGAAGCAAAGCTTCATGGTTTGGCGATTGGTCGTTTAAAGCTTACTTGTGAAAATGCCATCGGTGTAATTGCAGATATTGGTAAGATTATTGCAAATTCTGATGGTAATATCGTTAATATAAGGGCAGAAAACCGAAAATTAGATTTTATCGACCTTTTGGTAGATATTGAAGTTGCAAATGCTAAACATCTAAGCGATATCGTTGCTTCTTTACGTTCTTTACCTGTTGTTGTTGATGTTAAACGTTTGCGTGGATAATATGAAAAAAGAAGAAGTTTTAGAAATTTTTAGTGAAGCCGATGCTCTATTAGAGGGGCATTTCATTCTTTCATCGGGTCGCCATAGTCGGCAATTTTTGCAAAAAGCCTTCGTTTTTATGAATCCTTCGGCAACTGAAAAACTATGTAAAGCTTTGGCCGAGAAAATAAAATCTGAATTTGGGGAGATTGAGTATATTGTCTCACCTGCGGTTGGTGCTATTATCCCTGGCTATGAAACTGCACGTCATTTAGGTGCAAAAGCCGTATTCGTAGAGCGCGAAAATGGTGAATTTAAGCTAAGACGCGGATTTTCAATTCCTAAAGGCGCAAAAACTATCGTAGTTGAAGATATTATTTCAACCGGACTTTCGGTACGTGAAACCATCGATGCAATAAAAGATTTAGATATAAATCTTATTGGAGCGGCCGTGATTATTGATAGATCAAATGGTAAATCAGAAATTGGTAAGCCACTTGTATCATTAGCGGCTTTTGAAATTGAAAGTTTTGACCCTAATGAGCTTCCAGACGATTTAAAAGATACGCCGGCAATCAAACCAGGAAGCCGTGCATTATCTAAAGTGACATCATAATATGACTTTAAGACTTGGTATAAATATTGACCATGTGGCAACTGTGCGTAATGCAAGGGGCGGGGCGCATCCTGATACTTTGCGTGCTGCGGAGCTTGCGCAAAAAGCAGGTGCCGACAGCATAACAATTCATTTACGCGAAGATAGAAGACACATTCGTGATGAAGATGTGTTGAAAATCGCGCGTGGAATAAATCTTCCACTTAATTTTGAAATGGCGGCAACTAAGGAAATGCAAGAAATTGCGCTTATGGTAAAGCCGGAAGCAGTTTGTCTTGTCCCTGAAAAAAGGGAAGAAAGAACAACTGAAGGCGGCCTTAATCTAAGAGAAGGCGAAAATTATCTTGCGCCATTCATCGCTAAGCTTCAAGATAATGGTTCAATTGTAAGCCTCTTCATAGAGCCAAGCCTTAATCAAGTAAGAACTGCCCATAAAATTGGTGCAAAAGCTATTGAGCTTCATACAGGTAAATATTGTGACGCATATACTGCGGGCGATATGGAAACTGTAGCTATTGTACTTGAAGAAATTAAAGCGGCGGCAAAACTTGGGGCAGAGCTTGGCCTATCGGTTCATGCAGGTCATGGGCTTACTTATGAAAGCGTTGTTCCAATAGCGCAAATTGAAGAAATTTCAGAGCTTAATATTGGGCATTTTCTAATCGGGGAGGCTATATTTATTGGCCTTGAAAACTCTATAATTAAAATGCGCGAAATTATGAATTCCGCAAGGGAAAGCCTATGATTATAGGGATTGGCTCTGATATTTGTATAATTTCAAGGATTGAAAAGACCCTTGAAAAATATGGTGAGCGTTTTGAAAAACGCTGCTTTACACAAATTGAAATTAATAAAGCCAATCGCCGTAAAATGAATAAAGCCTCGACACTTGCTAAAAGATTTGCGGCTAAAGAAGCTTTTACAAAAGCAGTGGGCACTGGAATCTCTAATGGGGTTGCATGGCGTGATATTGGGGTGGTAAATCTTCCATCTGGTGCGCCGACACTTGAATTAAAGAATGGTGCGCTTGATGCTTTAAACCGCTTAATACCCAAAGGCCATAAACCTAACATTTTTATAACTATGACAGATGACCATCCTTATGCTATGGCATTTGTAATTATTGAAGCATTACCTATTGTATAAGGTATATTGAGAAAACTATGACTGAAACAAATACTCAAGATATAGAAAAAGAAATTAAAACTATTAATAAAAACCATGAAGAGCCTGAATCTATTGGTGAAATTATAAAGACAGTTTTGTTTGCCTTAGGCATTGCTTTGTTTTTAAGGATTTTCATTTTTCAGCCGTTTACAATCCCCTCAGAATCAATGAGACCAGGACTTGAGGTAGGTGATTATTTATTTGTTTCTAAGTGGGACTATGGAATTTCTAATGCTTCTATCCCTTTTGAGCCTAAAATTATCAAAGGTCGCTTATTTAATCAGCCATTAAAGCGCGGTGATGTGGTTGTATTTAAACTTCCTAAGGATGGAAAGACTGATTATATTAAACGTGTGATTGGTCTTCCAGGTGATAGAATCCAAATCATTGGCGGCCAAATTATTCTAAATGGTGTACCGATAGAGCGTAAAGCGCTTCCGCCAAAAGTTATAATGAATAATCTTGGTGAAACCCTAAGTACTAATCAATGGGAAGAAACTTTGCCAGAAGGCAAAAAAATCCTTGTTTATGATTTCTATGAAGCTGGTCAATTTGATAATACCAAAGTTTATGAAGTTCCAGTTGGCCATTATTTTATGATGGGCGATAATCGCGATAATTCACTTGATTCAAGAGCAGATCCAGATCTTGAAAGTGGTGTTGGCTATGTTCCAGAAGAAAATATAGTTGGCAAAGCAAGAATTGTTTTGATTTCTTGGGATGAAAATGTAAAACTAATCAAACCATGGACTTGGTTTACCGCGGTCAAAACGGAACGATTAGCTAAGCCAATTAAATAAATTCATTTGGTGTCTAATGCTTAGATTTTTAAAAAATACATTTATATATTTATTTCTAGGCATTTGCGCATTATTAGCACTGTTAATAATAGCATTTTTTATTATGCGAAATTTTTTAGGGTATGGTTTTTATTCCATTCCCTCTGAAGCAATGCGTCCCAATATAATAACTAGTGATTTTATACTTGCACCGCCAATTAAACAACATGACGAATTAAAGCGTGGAGATATTGTTTTCTTCAGGCATGAAAACACAATTTATGTTAAACGTATTATTGGTATGCCTAATGAAAATATCCAAATTATAAATGGTATGGTTTATTTAAATAATAATCCATTCAAATATAAAAAAATTGGTCAAGAAATCGCAAGTCTTGAAGGCAATAATATTACGCTTACAAAGCTTATAGAAACTAATAAAGATGGCCGAAGCTATGAAGTATTAGATACATTTGAAGATGGTCAATATGATAATACAATGGTCTTTAAACTTAAGGCCGATGAATATTTTATGATGGGCGATAATCGTGATAATTCACTTGATTCAAGAGCGGATAAATTCCTAGAAAATGGTATAGGCTATGTAAACCGCAAAAATATTATTCATAAAGATAGTAAGATTTTATTTTCTATAGAAATTAATCAAAAGAATATTTTTGAATCAAAAATAAATAAAGATAGACTTTTTAAGACTATAAATTAAACAAGAATAAATGAAAAAAGATTACCGACAATTATTAAGAGACTTTGATACTAGTATTATCGAAGAACGACTTGATTATACTTTCAAAAACAAAGAATTATTAAAGCTTGCCTTTATTCATAAAAGTTCAAGCGATGGTAAATCGGGATATGAAAACAATGAAAGGCTTGAATGGCTTGGCGATAGGGTGCTTGGTCTAATTACTGCGGAGTTTCTTTACCAAAACCATCAAAGCCTAGAAGAAGGCGAATTAACACGTATTTTTAATTCAATTGTGAATGGTGAAAACTGCGGCAAGGTTACAGCGGGGCTTGGGTTTGATGAATTTCTTATAACCTCTAAAAGCATTCCTATTGGCTCACCTGCAAGGCAAAGTCTTTTAAATGATGTCTATGAAGCGATTATGGGTGCAATTTATCTTGATAGTGGCTATGAAGCCTGTAAAGAGCTTTTTAAGCGCGCGTATGAGCAATCAAAAATAAATATTGAGGATAATCTTAATTTTAAAAGCCTTGTTCAAGAATGGGCGCAAAAGCGCAAATTACAAGCACCAATTTATAAAATACTAAACAAAACTGGGCCTGATCATGCGCCTGTTTTTGAAGTCAGTATAATGATTAATAATAAGACCTATATTGCAAATGGGTCATCCAAACAAATAGCCGAGCAAGAAGCCGCAAAAACTTTTTATATAAATGAGAAATTAAATGGATAATGAAACTAAATGTGGCTTTGTGGCGGTTATTGGCGCACCTAATGCTGGTAAATCGACTATTACTAATAAATTAGTAGGCCAAAAAGTATCAATTGTAAGTCAGAAAATACAAACTACTAGGTTTCCGGTTCGCGGCATTGCAATTCATGGCAAAAGTCAGCTTATTTTTGTTGATACACCGGGGGTTTTCTTACCAAAAGAGCGTCTAGATAGGGCAATGGTGGCATCGGTTTGGTCAAGTACTAAAGATGCTGACTTAATCATACATATGATTGATGCGCCTTCATTAATTCGCGCCAAAGCACCAAATCCAAAAAATGGTGATGTGAAAAATCTTGAAGATATTGAAAGAGTTCATGAAGGACTAAAGGATACTAAAAGGCCTGTACTTTTGGTGCTTAATAAAATTGATGAGCTGGAAAAAGAATTATTGCTTGGCTTATCACAGGAATTATATGCAACGGGCATCTATAAAGAAGTATTTATGGTTTCGGCGCTTAAATCGCTTGGTCTAACTGCATTATTAAAAGCAAGTAGCGATTTATTACCAAATGGCGTTTGGCTTTATCCTGAAGATCAAGTAGCAGACACAAGTTCGAGGCTTTTGGCATCTGAAATAACGCGTGAAAAAGTATTTTTACGCCTTCATGAAGAATTGCCATATTCTTCTTCAGTTGAAACCGAAAATTGGACCGATAATAAAGACGGAAGCGTAAGGATTGACCAAACTCTGTTTGTTTCGCGTGAGTCTCATAAAGCTATTGCAATCGGCAAGGGCGGTGAAACTTTAAAATGGATTTCAACAGAAGCACGAAAAGAAATGATGGAAACATTTGATCGTAAAGTGCATTTATTTGTTCATGTTAAAGTTAAAGAAAACTGGGCCAATGATACGCATCATTATAAAGATAGGGGCTTAGACTTTAACGCTTAAGTATAAAAATGCAGGATTGGACAGGCGAAGCAATATCTATATTTGCGCGAAAGCATAGCGAAAATGACGCTATTCTTGAAATTTTTTCAAAAGATAATGGGCGCATAAATGGCTATGTGTTTGGCGGCGCAAGCAAAAAGAAAAAATCCTATCTAGAACCAGGGCAGATTATTAATATTGATTATAAAGTAAAAATCAGAGGTGCTCTGGGTTCGATTGAGCGAATGGAATACCTGCATTCAATTGAAAGCATATTATCGGATAGTGCAGCAATTTATGCGCTTAATACGATAACCTCATTATTGCATGATGTTTTACCTGAAAATCAAAAATTTGAATTTCTGTATGAGGCAACTAAAATTCTTATCATGAATTTAGGTCAGGATATAAATTGGCCAGCGGCTTTTATTAAATGGGAAACTGGACTCTTATCACAAACGGGATTTGGACTTGATTTAACTGAATGCGCTTTAACTGGCGAAAAGGAAAACCTATATTGGGTTTCACCGAAAACAGGACGTGCCGCAACTTATGATGCAGGTTTACCATTCAAAGATAAGCTATTGAAACTACCGCAATTTTTAATCAACCCGAATTCGGAAATTTTATCAGGTGATGTTGCCGATGGCTTTGCATTAAATGCTTGGTTCCTAGAGCGTGATTTATTATCACAAAGCTATAAAACTTTGCCAGAAGCGCGGGCAAGGCTTATTTATGCACTTGGAAGAACCAATAGGCTATAATTAATTGCTAATTGAATTTTTAAGTTTTTTAATTTCTTTGCTTATATTATAACTACCATCAATTAGACTGGTTTTATTGCGGCCTTCGGTTTTAGATTTATAAAGCCCTGTATCCGCGCGTTTAATGAATAATTCTTTGGTTTCATTATAAACAAAACTGGTCACACCAAGCGAAATTGTAACATTGCCTAAGTCTTCATTTGTGCTTCTACGAATAAGCTTTTTCTTTTCAATAGTAGTTCTTATCTTATCGGCAATAATCTTTGCATGGAATATGTCGGTATTAGGGGCAATAATCGCGAATTCTTCACCACCAATCCTTGCGGCAATACAGCCTTTTGGAGCTTCACGTTTTAGAACACCCGCAACATAGCTTATAACTTGGTCGCCAGTTTGATGACCCCAAGTATCATTTATTTTTTTGAAATGGTCGATATCGCCAAAAATCATCGATAATTCTTTGCGGGTTTTATTGGATTTTTCGATTTGCTCATTTAAGAATTGATCGAAATGCTTACGATTATAAAGCCCTGTTAATGCATCTGTAATTGCTTCGCTTCTTGCAATCTCAAGCTCAGTTCTTAATGTATCAATTTCTTGGCGCGAGTTTTTAAGTTTATCTTCTAAGCTTTTTGTGTTTTGTTCCATTTTATCAGTTGCATCTGATAAATTTTCTACAATGCTTTTAAGGTCATCTGGCTTATTATTTTTAGCAAGGCGTGTTTTTGTTTCGCTCAAAGTTTGACCAAATTGCTTCGCATTAATTTCGGCATTGGTTATATCTTCCATAATGCCGCTTATTTCTTTTGCGACATTCTTTCCAGTAAGGAAGATATCATCTGAAAAATCTTTTTTCGCAATATATCTATTATATAAAGCAGAGCATATAGATTCATCAATAGCCGTGCCTTCATCTATTAATCGATTAATTTCGAATTTAAGCTCAAGCTCTGAGCCATTATGATAATATAACCAAACCGCATAATTATCAGGGTCTGGCTTAATACCATGAGAAATAAGAGAGTCTATAGCTAGCTTCGCATTTTGCCAATTATCGATTTTCTTCTTGGAATCTGTCAATTACTCTCACCTAGCTTGATACTTACTGGTAAGTTAGCAGATAAATCGTAAATAAATTTATAAGGACTAGGAAAATTTTATGCTTTAATCGTTATTTTCTTCAATAGGTGCATTAATAATTTTCTTACGTGGTCTTCTTGGCTTTTTTACAATTGCTTCGCCAGCTTCGATATTTGGAATATTTGCAACCATTTCGGGCGCATTTTCTAGAGCAGGAGTTTCTGTTTTTGCCACGCGAGGTTTGCGAATACGTTTTGGTTTAGGCTTAGTTTCTATTTGTTCTTCAATACTTACATCGGATGAAGTTATATTTAAAACTTCATCACCCGAAGCTTCTATAAGTTTGTGATTTACATATGGGTCAATATTAATAAAGCTTGGAACAAAATCCCCAAAACCTTTCACCATTTCATTATCTTCATAACGTGGCTTTCGATAATTTTTATTATCTCTTTCAGGTTTTATTTTAGGGGCTGCGCTTACTTCTGCATCATTTTGTTCGTTTTTAAACTCTCTATTATTAGTTTTTTGAGGGCGTTTATCTTTAGGCTTGACTTGTTCAATAGCGTCTGAAGTTTCAGCAGCTTCTTGCTCTGGTCTTGGCTTTCTGTCTTTGAAAGATTTTTTAGGGCGACGCTCGCGGCGCTCATCGGCAATTGGCTCATCATTTTGACCAATTTCGCCTTCAAATAAAGGAATTGGGCCGCCAATTAAGTTTTCTACGCCTGTTAGATTTTTTGAATCATAAGGCGTAGTTATCATAAATGCCCTACCAAGCTTACCAGCACGTCCAGTTCTTCCAATGCGGTGAACATAATCATCGGCATGCATAGGAACGTCAAAATTGAAAACATGGCTTAGATCTGGAACGTCAAGGCCACGCGCGGCAACATCAGATGCCACTAGGAATTTAAGCTCCCCAGCTCTAAATTTATCAAGTGTGATTGTTCTTTGGTTTTGATCTAAATCACCATGAATTGGTGCGGCATCAAAACCATGTGCGCATAAAGATTTGGCAACAATATCTACATCTTTTTTGCGATTACAGAAAACAACCGCATTTTTAACGGCATCGCCTTCATTGTTTATAATATTTCTTAGGATATTTCGTTTGGCTTTAAAGTCATTATATTTTGCGCGAATTAAAAACTGCTCAATTGTGCTTGCGGTTTGTGCCGGACGCGCAACTTCGATGCGAACTGGTGCTTGCAGGAATTGATCAGCAAGACCTGAAATTTCTTTCGGCATTGTCGCACTAAAGAAAAGGGTTTGGCGCGAAAATGGTGTAAGCTTAACAAGGCGCTCAATATCAGGGATAAAGCCCATATCAAGCATTCTATCGGCTTCATCAATCACGAGTAATTGCACGCCTGAAAGCAAAATTTTACCACGTTCAAACTGGTCAAGAAGCCTTCCAGGGGTCGCAATAAGAATATCAACACCTTTCATAAGAAGTGCATCTTGGTCACCAAAGCTTACGCCACCAATTAAAAGCGCCATATTTAGCTTATGATTTTTGCCATATTTCTCAAAGTTTTCAGCAACCTGTGCCGCAAGCTCTCTAGTAGGTTCAAGAATTATAGTGCGCGGCATACGCGCTTTGGCGCGGCCTTGCGCCAGAATTTCAATCATTGGAAGTACAAATGAAGCAGTTTTGCCAGTACCAGTTTGAGCAATGCCCAATACGTCGCGACCTTTTAAAACTTCAGGTATAGCGCGCCATTGAATTGGGGTAGGTATAGTATAACCCGAGTCTGTAACCGCGTTTAATAATGGCTCACTTAGGCCTAAATCGCTAAAAGTTATGCCTTCTGGGGTTTCTGTTAAAGCTTCGGAGTTTTCCGACATATATTCTCACATTCTTTTGTTTCTTGTGCGGTGCAGTAGTTGAGAGCTTAAGTCAAGCATAATGGCTATAAATTGGTGGTTTTTATATAAAATTGTGTCGCATTGGTGACAATTTTTACTTTATCTGGTTATTTAATAAATAAAACTATTCTGTAAACAAATTTAACTTAAGTTTTGGAATCGTCAATTCTTTTTAAAATTTGACTAAATTCATTTAACATCTCTAATTGTGCGATTTTCGCGGTCATAGGAATTATATTTATTTTAAGACCTTCTGGTGGTTTTATAAAAAACTGATTAGCTTCTTCAATTGTGAATCCTGCGATTTGCGTGGCTTCAAACCAAGCACAAATTCTGTCGGCCTTTTTAATAAGCTTTTTAAGTGGTGCAGGGGTTTTTGCTGGCAAAGCAAAGCGCAAATGAATTGCGCTTTCAAGCTTGTCTTCAAACTTTCGGTAATCAACACCAAGTGCATTTTTAAACGGGCTTATCATATCGCCTATTACAAATTCTGGCGCGTCATGTAAAAGTGCCATTAAAAGTTCTTTGGCGGTTATATTAGGCATTAAAAATTTGCAAATTTGCATTACAATTATTGAATGCTGCGCCACACTAAAGGCATTATCGCCGATGGTTTGTCCATTCCAGCGGGCAACACGGGCAAGCCCATGCGCTATATCTTCGATTTCAATATCAAGCGGAGAGGGGTCAATTAAATCAAGTCTACGCCCAGAAAGCATTCTTTGCCAAGCGCGGTTATTATCTTTGGATTTAGGTTTTAAGTTTTTCATTGTTATTTAAACCACTAAATTAAATAGATTCAGCACATACAAAGCCGCTAGACCATGCCCATTGGAAATTATATCCGCCAAGCCAGCCTGTAACATCAACCGCTTCGCCTATGAAATAAAGCCCAGGGACTTTTTTGGATTCCATAGTTTTTTGATTAAGCTCTTCGGTGTCAATACCGCCGCGCGTTACTTCGGCCTTGGCATAACCTTCATCACCAGAAGGAAGAAGCCTAAAGTTTTTCATATTTTCTTCAAACTGATTTATCTCTTTTTGGTTTAAGTGCTGCAAAGGTTTGTCAATATCATAAAGCGTGCATATCGCCTTTGCAAAACGCGCAGGATAACAAGTAAGCGCAGAACTTAGAAGCTGTTTTGCGGATTTTTTGCGTGCTTCTATTATAAATTCAGCAAGTTTGATTTTTGGGCTAAGGTCAAAATCAATATAATCGCCAGTATCGCGATAAGATGAAATTTGTAAAACGCTTGGACCCGATAAACCACGATGCGTGAATAAAAGGCTTTCTTCAAATTTTACTTTGCCTTTTTTGGCGATGGCATCTATCGCAATCCCTGCAAGATTATGAAGCCATTCATATTTTGAACCCGTAAGCATTAAAGGCACAAGTGCCGCCTTTGGCTCTATTACATTTATTCCAAATTGCTCGGCGATTTTATATGCAAAGCCAGTTGCACCAAGTTTTGGTATGGATTTGCCGCCCGTGGCGATTATAAGATTATCCGAAGTATAATTGGTTTCATCACTATAGATTTTGAAAACATCAAGCTTTTCAACCGCTTCGACCTTGAATGAGGTCTTGATTTTAACCCGATTTTTTTTACAAATATCCAAAAGCATATCAATTATTTTTTTTGAAGATCCATCGCCTTCACAGAATAATTGACCCAAAGTTTTTTCATAATAGGCAATGTTATAAGATTTCAGAAGTTCGATAAAATCATGCTGGGTGTATCTTGCAAGGGCGGAGCGCGCAAAATGTGGATTTTGCGATATAAACGCATCGGGCTTGATATTAAGATTGGTGAAATTACATCTTCCGCCGCCCGAAATAAGAATTTTTTGCGCTGGCTTTTCGCTATGTTCTAGTAATAAAACGCTTTTGCCGCGCGCGCCTAATTGCCCCGCACAGAAAAGCCCGGCGGCACCGGCGCCAATAATAATAGCGTCAAAATGGGTTTGCGGTGGTTTTATAGTAAGTAATTCAGCCATAATTTTTAATGGCTAGAAAAGCATTAAAAAGCAATCCTTTATGCAGCGAGATTAAAATCAGCCGCACGATTGGCTTTTACGCGCTTAAGCAATTCAATTATTTCTTCTTGACTTACATGGTCTTTATTCATGATTGCTTTGGTAACTGAATTATTTAAAATCTCAATAAGCGCGAAATTTAAACTTTCAAAATCATTTGGGCTCTTATTAATCATGATACTGATTCCTTATGATTTTTTATACACTTAGATTGTGAAATAAGTATGTCACTTAAATTAAGACAATTTAACAAAACACAATTTAAAATTTAACATTGCGTATATCTAAATTTCGGTTAGTTTGTTAAAAAAACAAGGGGCAGGGAATGAAACAAATTTATTTTATTTTGATTATGTTTGTTTTGGCAAATGTCACGGCTTGCGATAAATTTCCAAAAGACGAGCCAATTGTTTATAAAGATATTTATGGTGCTGTCGAATACGTAATAGACTTTAAGAATAATAAAATTAGATATGATTTAACAGACAAAACTATTCATAATGAGTTATATGGTAATGAGTCTGAAATCGTGAAATGTCCTAACGATGATAATGCATCGATATGCGTTTTAAGTAACTCAAAAGTTCGTAGGTTCTTGTCAATAAATAAAAGTAACCACGAAAAAAGTACTAAAGCAAAATTTAATACTAGATTGAAAACTTATAGAAATAATAAATGTTATATGATTGATAAAACATATAAAAATGAAAATGGTAATTATACATCAGACACAACAATTATATTTTGCGAAAAAACTGGTGTAGAAATGTTTGTTGATACGTTTTATTTTAAAAATGGAACAATTCAAAATAAAGATATATATTTACTACAAAATAAAAGAGGCCTGTTTGCAGATTGCAAGATTGAAACCGATGCGACGGAAATGAAAGTCTCGCAAAATGTAAAATTAATCTGTCCTAGAAAATAAAATTGAATCATTGCTTTTTTATCATTATTGAATTAAATAATTGAAAAAATCATTTACGTTCAAATTTAATCATTGACGATAATAAGGCAGGAAGCAAATGCAAAAAAGATTATTAAGTTTTATTCTTACTATTTTGTTTAATATAAGTATTTTTAATTTTGCCTTTGCCCAGCCCGTTTCCCCTGTTCAAGAATTTAAACCTGAATTTATTCTTACAAATGCCGCAAGCCGTGAAGCAATCGATTTATCAGGTGACTGGATCTATTCAAAAGATTTATATCAAACAGGTCTAACCGACATTAATGGTAAGGTCGCTAAATCAAGAATGCAAAGATATCGTGATATAAATGTAGAACAAGAATCTTTGAAAAATCCTTATGCCTTCTATGAGTTTGATATGCAAAGAGGGCCAAAAATGAGTATTCCAAATTCATGGAATTCAGTAGTGCCGGAATTAAGATATTATGACGGGCTTATTTGGTTTCAAAAAACTTTTAATATAAATAAAGAAAATCAAGAGAATAAGCGCGTTTTTGCACATTTTGAAGCAGTGAATTATAAAGCCCATGTTTATTTAAACGGCGTAAAAATTGGTGAGCATATTGGCGGTTTCACGCCATTTTCAATTGAAATGACTGATAAAATTAGAAATGGCGAAAATAGTTTAACTATTGGCGTGGATTCAAGTCATAATTCACCTGAAAGCATTCCAAGTAATATTACGGATTGGGATATTTATGGCGGGATAACTAGAAAAGTAAGAATTATTTTTACGCCAAACACTTTTATAAATGATGCTTATTTAATGCTTGATAAAAACAAAAATATATCGGGCGAAATTGCTTTAAATGGAAAACTTGCTTCTAATCAAGCAATAAATATTGAGATTGAAGGCGTAAAAACCAAAATTATTGCAAAAACTGATGAAAATGGTTTGGCAAAATTTGAAGTTAAAGCACCAAAAAATCTAAAGCTTTGGTCACCAGAAAATCCAAATCTTTATAAAGTGAAATTTAAAACAAATGAAGATGAATTAAATGAAAAAATTGGTTTTAGAACCATAAGAACGGAAGGTAAGAAAATTCTTTTAAATGATAAGCCAATTTTCCTTTCGGGCATTTCAATGCATGAAGAAGAAATTGGCGAAAACCCTTCACGGCTTATGACCGAAGAAGCCATAAGAAAACTTTATTCCGAGGTTAAAAATGGTTTAAATGGCAATTATATAAGGCTTTCGCACTATCCACATTCCGAACTTGCGGTGCGAATTGCCGATGAAATGGGTATTCTTATCTGGAGTGAAATACCAATATATTGGACAATCGACTATAATAATCCAAAGGTTCTTGTTAATGCCAAGAAAATGTTTGCCGAAAATATCTATAGAGATAGAAATCGCGCATCTGTTATTATCTGGAGCATTGCCAATGAAACCCCAATTGATGATGATAGAAATAGGTTTTTATCCGATATTGCCAAAACCGTGAGGCAATTTGATAATTCAAGACTTATTAGCGCAGCCCTTTTAACCGAACGAAAAATAATTGATAATCGAATTAATATTTATACCGACGATCCATTGGTAAAAGATCTGGATATTATGGCGGTAAATACTTATAATGGTTGGTATGGTGATGACAAACTTGAAGACGTAGGTAAAGCCATTTGGCATACACCAAATGATAAGCCTTTAATTGTTTCGGAGTTTGGCGCCGATGCCCAGTTTGGTGTTCATGCAAAAGATGTCCCTTACAAATTTAGCGAGGAATTCCAAGCCGAATATTATCGTCAAACGCTAAAAATGATTGATAATATGGAAAATGTATCCGGCATCTCGCCTTGGATTTTGAAAGATTTTAGATCCCCGAGGCGTGAGCATCCGATTTATCAAAATGGCTGGAATCGTAAAGGCTTAATCGATGAATTAGGTCGTCGTAAGCTCGCGTTTGAAGTTTTAGCAAACTATTATAAATCAAAGCAATAAGAGAAGAAATTGAAAAGATTATTGCTATATTTATTCTTTATGATTTTATTATTGGCAAATAATGCTTTTGCCGCACCAAGAGAAAATATTGAAGTAAAATTTCAAAAGCATAAAGATTATATTGCCCTTTTTGATAAGAATATAAATTCTGAAATTATTATTGATAATAATTCTAATCAAACGGTTCAAATTGCCGCCAAATTATTAAATGACGATTTTAATTTAGTAACTGGTTCTAAAAATGAATTAAAAAACCAAATTTCAAAATCGAAAAATCAAATTATTATTGGTATTTATGACCAAAGTGAGATTTTGGGAAAGATTATTAAAGAAAAAAAGATAGATATTTCGCAATTAAAAGATTGCTTTGAATGTTATAGAATTGAATTTATCAAAGCCGATAATAATCAAAACTATATATTGATAATTGGTGCCGATAGAAGAGGGGCGGCATATGGCGCGATTGAACTTTCACGCGCAATCGGTGTTTCGCCTTGGATTTATTGGGCGGATGTAGAGCCTATTAAGCGCTCTAAAATCTATATAAATCCAAGAAATGTATTTTTTCAAACGCCTTCTATAAAATATCGTGGGCTTTTTATTAATGATGAAGATTGGGGACTTTATCCTTGGGCCAAGAAAAATGACCCAACTGGCAATATTGGACCACAGACTTATGAAAAAGTTTTTGAATTAATGCTTAGACTTCGGGCCAATACTTTATGGCCTGCTATGCATGAAGTGACAATTCCGTTTAATAATTATCCCGAAAATGCCGCACTTGCAGATAAATATGGAATAATCATGGGTTCTTCTCATGCCGAGCCAATGCTTAGGAATAATGTTGGCGAATGGACTGATAAAAAAGAGAATTTTAATTTTGCAACTAATCCTGAGGGCGTAAAGAAATACTGGCGTGAAAGACTAGAAGCAAATTCAAAATATGAAAATCTTTATACAATTGGTATGCGCGGAATTCATGACTCACCTATGTTAGGCGCAAAAACCCTTGAAGAAAAACAACGTCTTCTGAACAAAGTAATAGAAACACAGCAAGATTTAATCAAAAATCATACTTTAAACCCTGAAAAAGCCAACCAAATTTTTGTGCCTTATAAAGAAGTATTAGAAGTTTATGAAGCCGGAGTAAATATTCCCAAAAGCGCGATTATTGTTTGGCCGGATGATAATTTTGGCTATATCCGCCGCTTTCCTAGTATAGAGGAACGCCTAAAATATAATGGATTTGGGGTTTATTATCATTTATCATATCTTGGAAATCCATTGGCATATATTTGGTTATCGACAATCCCACCTGAATTAATCAAGCAAGAAATGGTTCGCGCTTATGATAATGGGGCAAAGGATTTTTGGGTGTTTAATATTGGCGATATAAAGCCAATGGAGGTTTCACTAAATTATTCAATCGATTTAGCCTGGGATATAGATAAATACAGAAATATGTCGCAAAAAGAATATTTGAATGAATTTGCACAAAATAATTTTGGTTCAGAAAGTAAAATCGAAGCGGCAAATCTTTTAAATGACTATTTCAATTATAATTTCGAAAGAAAACCAGAGCACTTACAATATCACTTAGGCAAAGAAACCCCAAAACTAAGCGGCCTAAGTCTTTATCAAAGAAAACTTCGCATTGAAAAAGCTTATGACCTAATTAATAAGACCAAAAAAATAAATAATAATAGTGACGGCTTTTTTGAAATTATAAAATATCCAGTTCTTGCAAGTGCCTATGCGAATTTAAGATTTCATAATTATGAGCTTGAAAAGCTAGAAACTGATAAAGCAAAAAAGCAATCCTTTGCCGATAATGCCGTTTATGCGGATGAAAAAATCAAAGAATACACACACTATTATAATAAAACAATTAAAGGCGGTAAGTGGGATAGCTTCATTCAAGAAGAGCCAGCCGATAGCAAATGGTCTTTCAGGATTAAAAAGCTTGAATTGCCAAAAAAATCAAATAACCCGCTTAAGCTTACAAAAATTAAAGCGCAAGCAGATGCGCAATTTATCTATTTTGCCAATAATAAATCAAATGATTGGCAAGTCATTAATGACTTAGGCGTAGGGGGTTCATCAATAAAGGCGTTAAAAGATAATGCGAAATTAGAACAAAAATTCCACATTACAAATGCAGGTAAATATTGCGTAAGTGTCAATATTCTTGCAATTTTTCCGACAATTAAATCTGAATATTGGAATTTAGATTTAAAAATTCATAATGCCGCAAAGCAGCTAAGTTTCAAACGTCCAATGGTTGCCGATTCAAACTCTGGCAAAGATTATTTTGATTGGCAGCAGGGGGTATTAAATAATTATATTTCGCAAAAACTTATTATTGACCTTAATAAAGGTGAGAATATAGTTTCAATTAATGCCCCACAAAAAGATATTATTTTAAATCGACTTGAACTTAAACAAATAAGCGAAAGCACTGTTTGTAATTGATTTAACTATGATTAGTAACAGAAGCAGTATTTGAAATTATTTTAAAATAATATAAAGGGGTGCGCCATGAATATAGCCACTCCCCCACAAAAGTTTAAAGAACATAGATTTTCAGTCGCCCCCATGATGGAATGGACGGATAAGCATTGCCGTGCTTTTCACCGTGTCTTGACAAAAAAATCAATGCTTTATACAGAAATGGTAGTAGATCAAGCAATCCTTCGGGGCAATCAACCAAAGCTTATTGGTTTTAATAAAGAAGAACACCCCGTTTGTATGCAGCTTGGTGGCTCTGACCCTGAAAAGCTTGCAAAAGCCGCACAAATCGTAGAGCAATACGGCTATGATGAGATTAATCTTAATGTCGGCTGCCCTTCAAAGCGCGTAAGTTCTGGAAGCTTTGGAGCATGCTTAATGTATGAACCCGAGCTTGTTGGCGATTGCTTGCAAGCCATGCGCGAAGCCGTCAAAATCCCAGTGCATATTAAACACCGCATTGGCGTTGATAGCGTAAACCCCGAAGA
>CAYUCW010000005.1:42022-63163 GCA_964443435.1 uncultured Caulobacteraceae bacterium
AAACTTTATCGCCCTTATGTCGAAGAGCAATTAAGCAATAAAGTTCCACTTCATGCCATATCAAAACATGTTCTTGGACTATTTAACGGTTATTCTGGCGCAAGGAATTTTAGACGTATCCTAAGCGAAGATTCAAGAAAATTTGGGGCAGGGATAGAAATTTATGACGCGGCAATCGAAGAAATCTATAAAAATCTTGGAAAGTCTGATATAGAAGAATAAAGGAGATTGAAATGGCAAAAAATCCAATTGCGAAATCCTTACGCTCTCCGCATTTAAAAATGCAAACCATCAAGAGCAAAAAGGCCTATACGCGCAAAGCAAAAAATAAAACCGAAAAAATTAAATGGGGACTTTTTGATAAAAGTTCCCATTTTTTATTGCGCTCTGTGGTTCTTTTAAACCAGATGCGCGGGTTTTATTGCGCTTTAAGTGCGATGTCCTCCACCGCCTGCGGGGGAGGTGGCATCCGCAGGATGACGGAGGGGGGGGGATGAATTATATTTACAATAGTATATAAGAACTCAAACTATTGCTTAAATGAATTAAATTCCATAAAATCAAAGTGATTGCAGCGATACAGTAGACAAGGGTTGACGTTTAATAAACTTGAGTCTATAGGCTGCACATCTTGCTTTAACTGGCTGTGAGTTGTTTGACAATTCAGACGCGGTTGCATGAAACCTAGGGCTGGCACTGCCGATAGTTGTGCCAATTAGCTTTGCTAATAAACCGTTGTTTTACAGGCGTTTACGCCAATCGGTTCCTATGTTTCTGTCATCGCTATTGCAGTTAGGCCGTGCAACCTTTTTGGTTTCGCGGCTTTATTGTTTTGTTTATATGGTTTTTCCATATAACAGTCAGTTTGGGCTTTATCCGTTAGATATCCTGCCTAGGCGAGATATTTTTTAGAAGTTTTCAATCTTACAATTGTGTAAGTAAAAAGAGGGTGAAAATGGCGCAACAGACCATTCGCATCAAATTGAGGGCGTTTGATCACCGTGCACTAGATGTTAGTGCTAAGGAGATTATTTCGACCGCAAAGCGCACAGGCGCAGAGGTTCGTGGGCCAATCCCACTTCCTACTCGCATAGAGCGTTTTACCGTAAACCGTTCGCCGCACGTTGATAAAAAGTCGCGCGAGCAGTTTGAAATCCGTACGCATAAACGCGTACTAGACATTGTTGACCCAACTCCGCAAACAGTGGACGCGCTTATGAAGCTCGACCTTGCTGCTGGTGTTGACGTTGAAATCAAGATCTAAGGGCGAAAAAGATGCGTACCGGTGTGATCGCAAAGAAAATTGGCATGACGAGAGTGTTCGCTTCAGATGGCGCGCACGTTCCTGTGACAGTTTTAGCATTAGAGAATTGCCAAGTAGTGGCACAGAAAACAAAAGAACGTGACGGTTATGTTGCGCTTCAATTGGGTGCTGGTTCTCGTAAAGCTAAGAATGTTACTAAAGCTAATCGTGGCCATTTTGCTAAAGCAAGTGTTGAGCCTAAGGCTAAATTAAAAGAATTCCGCGTAACTGAAGATAATTTAGTTGATGTTGGTACTGAAATTACTGCTGACCATTTTGTGGTTGGTCAGAAAATTGACGTTGCCGCAATCACTAAAGGTCACGGTTTCACGGGTGCTATGAAACGTTGGAACTTCGGCGGCTTGAGAGCTACGCATGGTGTGTCTTTGTCGCACCGTTCGCATGGTTCTACTGGTCAACGCCAAGATCCTGGTAAAGTTTTCAAAGGCAAGAAAATGGCTGGTCATTATGGCGTTGAGCGCGTGACTGTTCAAAATCTTGAAGTAGTTCGTACTGATATCGAGCGCGGTCTTATCCTTGTAAGAGGTGCAACTCCTGGTGCTGAAGGTACTTGGGTTGAAGTAAGCGACGCTATTAAACGTGCTATCCCTGCTGATGCTCCTAAGCCTGCTGGTATTCGCAAAGCTGCTCCTGTAGCTGCTGTTGTTGATGCTGCTCCTGAAACTTCAACAGAGGAAGGTCAAGCATAATGAAACTTGATGTTCTTACATTAGACGGCGGCAAAGCTGGTTCAGTTGAACTTAACGAAGCTATTTTCGGTCTTGAACCTCGTGCAGACGTTCTTCACCGTGTAGTTCGTTGGCAACAAGCTAAGCGCCGTGCAGGTACTCACGACACACAAAATCGTGGTGAAGTATCTCGTACTCACACTAAGTCAATTAAGCAAAAAGGCTCTGGCGGCGCACGTCACGGTTCTAAAAACGCTCCTATCTTCCGTGGTGGTGGTGTTGCACATGGACCTCACCCGCGTTCTCATGCTCATGACTTGACTAAAAAATTCCGCGCTTTGGGCTTAAAAATGGCTCTTTCTGCTAAAGCTAAAGCTGGTAATTTATTTGTTCTTGAAAATGCGAAAATTGCAAGTGCTAAAACTAAAGACCTTATCGCTAATTTTGAAAAAATTGGTTTTGATAATGTTCTTATCATCGATGGCGCAGAAGTTGATAATAATTTCAAACTAGCTGCACGTAACATTATTAATGTTGATGTGCTTCCAACTGTTGGTTTGAATGTTGAAATGATCCTTCGCCGTAAAAAATTGGCTATTACTAAAGATGCAATCGAAGCTATTAACGCTCGCTTTGCAGTGGAGGCATAAGGATGGAAATTAATGCTCGTCACTATGACACCATTCTATCGCCAGTAATCACTGAGAAAGCAACTATGCTTTCTGAGAACAACCAAGTTGTTTTCAATGTTCCTTTAACTGCGACTAAACCGCAAATTAAAGAAGCTGTAGAAGCTTTATTTAAAGTTAAAGTAAACGCTGTGAATACTATTCGTGTGTTGGGCAAAGTTAAACGCTTCCGCGGTCAACTTGGCAAACGCAATGATTTCAAAAAAGCAATTGTTA
Source organism: uncultured Caulobacteraceae bacterium (assembly GCA_964443435.1). GTDB lineage: Bacteria > Pseudomonadota > Alphaproteobacteria > Caulobacterales > Aquidulcibacteraceae > Pseudaquidulcibacter. The sequence continues at coordinate 44,920 of CAYUCW010000005.1, forward strand.
CCCTTAATGAAGGTGATACAATTGACCTTGCAACTGGCTTATAGGAGAGTAGAAAGATGTCATTAAAGACTTTTAAACCTACTTCTGAAGGCCGTCGCCAATTAGTTATTGTTGACCGTAAAGATCTTTTCAAAGGTAAACCTTTGAAATCACTTACTGAAGGTTTAACTAAATCTGGTGGCCGTAACAATTTAGGTCGTGTAACTGCATTCCGTAAAGGTGGCGGTCACAAAAGAACTTATCGTATTATCGATTTTAAACGTCGTAAATGGGATATTCCAGCAGTTGTTGAGCGTTTAGAGTATGACCCTAACCGTACAGCATTTATCGCTTTGATTAAGTATGAAGATGGTGTTCAATCTTATATTGTTGCACCTCAACGCTTAAACGTTGGCGATACTATTATTGCTGGTGAAAAAGTTGATGTTAAGCCAGGCAATGCTATGCCACTTAAATCAATTCCAGTTGGTACAATCATCCATAATATTGAAATGAAACCACTTAAAGGCGCGCAAATTGCTCGCTCTGCTGGTTGCTATGTTCAATTGGTTGGTCGTGACGCTGGTTACGCACAAATCAGACTTTCGTCAGGTGAATTAAGACTTGTTCCAGATGGTTGTATTGCAACTGTTGGTGCGGTTTCAAACCCTGACAAAATGAATGAAAACTCAGGTAAAGCTGGTCGTTCACGTTGGTTGGGCATTCGTCCTTCTGTTCGTGGTGTGGCTATGAACCCTGTGGATCACCCTCATGGTGGTGGTGAAGGACGTACCTCTGGTGGTCGTCATCCAACTACTCCTTGGGGTAAGAAAACTCGTGGGCCTAAGACCCGTAACAATAAATCGACAGATCGTTTAATCGTTCGTCGTCGTCATCAGAAGAAAGCTTAATCCATGCCTCGTTCAGTTTGGAAAGGTCCTTTCGTTGATGGTTACCTTCTTGCAAAAGCCGAGAAGGCGGCCTCAAACCCACGCCGTGAAGCGATTAAAACTTGGTCGCGTCGTTCTACAATTCTTCCACAATTTGTGGGTCTTACATTCCAAGTGCACAATGGACAAAAATTTGTTCCTGTTAGTGTTTCTGAGGAAATGGTTGGCCATAAATTGGGTGAGTTCTCGCCAACTCGTACTTATTACGGTCATGGCGCGGACAAAAAGGCTAAGAGGAAATAATTATGTCAAAAGCAAAAACTCCTAGAGCATTAGCTGCTGATAGCTGCCTCGCTAAAGCCAATAATTTGCGCGTAAGCCCGCAAAAACTAAATTTAGTAGCTCAGTCAATTCGTGGTCTTAAAGTAGACAGAGCGTTGGCTGAATTACAATTCTCTCACAAACGTATTGCTCTTGACGTTCGTAAATGCCTTCAATCGGCAATTGCTAATGCTGAGAATAATCACAGCCTTGATATCGACAGCTTAGTTGTTGCACAGGCATTTGTGGGTAAAGGTCTTGTTATGAAACGTATGCATACTCGCGGCCGTGGTCGTTCTGCTCGTATCTTCAAGCCATTTTCAAATCTAACGATTATTGTTCGTCAAACTGAGGGAGCAGCCTAATGGGTCAGAAGGTAAATCCAATTGGCTTGCGCTTAGGAATTAATCGCACATGGGAATCTCGTTGGTATGCACCAACTGGTGAATATGCGCGCTTATTACATGAAGACTTGGAAATTCGCGCATTTTTGAAAAAACAGCTTAAACAAGCTGGTGTTGCTCGTATCACTATTGAGCGTCCACACAAAAAATGCCGTGTTACTGTGTATGCTGCTCGTCCTGGCGTAATTATTGGTAAAAAAGGTGAAGATATTTCTAAACTACGTGCACAGCTTGCTAAGCGCGTAAATGGTGCGGAAGTATTCTTAAATCTTGTTGAAGTACGTAAGCCTGAGATTGATGCTCAATTGATTGCTGAATCAGTAGCTCAACAGCTAGAGCGTCGTGTTGCTTTCCGCCGTGCGATGAAACGTGTTATGCAATCTGCTATGCGTCTTGGCGCATTAGGTATTCGTATCAACGTTGCTGGCCGTTTAGGTGGTGCTGAGATTGCGCGTACTGAATGGTATCGTGAAGGTCGTGTGCCTTTGCATACTTTACGTGGTGATGTTGATTACGGTGTTGCTGAAGCTATGACAGCTTATGGTATTATCGGTATCAAAACTTGGGTATTTAAAGGCGAAGTCTTTGAACGTGACCCAATGCACCAAGATAAACGTGCTAATGAAGTAGGCGAATCTCGCCCTCGTCAAGAGCGTGAAGATCGTCCTCGTCGTGACCGTGAAGATCGTGGAAATCGTTCTCGTCGTCGCAACGAAGAAGCTAACGCGTAGGGAGCCAATCAATGTTATCTCCAAAACGTACTAAATTCCGTAAACAGTTTAAAGGCCGTATCCATGGCGTAGCTACTAAAGGTGCTACTCTTTCATTTGGAACTTACGGTTTGAAATCTTTACAACCGGAACGTATTACAGCTCGCCAAATTGAGGCCTGCCGTCGTGCGATTACTCGTCAAATGAAGCGTCAAGGTAAAGTATGGATTCGTATTTTCCCTGATACTCCAGTTTCTGAAAAACCTGCTGAAGTCCGTATGGGTAAAGGTAAAGGTTCTGTTGAATACTGGGCAGCTCGTGTTAAACCAGGTCGTATCTTGTTTGAAATCGATGGTGTTGCAGAAGAAATCGCTCATGAGGCTTTACGCCTTGGTGCTGCGAAGCTTCCGGTTCAATGCAAAATCATTTCACGTGCCGACTTTGGCATGGCGTAAGGATTAAGAATATGAAAGCCACAGAAGTAAGAGCTTTAAGCTCAGATCAATTGAAAGATGAATTGCTAAAACTTAAAAAAGAGCAATTTAATCTTCGTTTCCAACGTGCGACAGGTCAAGTTGAAAAGACCCATCGCATAAATGAAATTCGTAAGGATATTGCATTGATAAAAACTATTATCAATGAAAAATCCCCGAAAGCAGAAGTGTAGGAGTAAGCGATGCCAAAACGTATATTACAAGGTATCGTGGTAAGCGATAAAGGTGACAAAACAATCGTTGTTAAGGTTGAACGTACTTTCTTGCACCCACTTTTGAAAAAAATCGTCCGTCGCTCTAAGCGTTATCATGCGCATGATGAGTCTAACTCTAATAAAGTTGGGGCTGCGGTCGCTATACAAGAATGCCCACCGAAATCTAAATTGAAACGTTGGGAAGTGGTTGGTCACGTCAATTCATAATTGATTTGATACGGATCGATAGAAGGGTATATTTCGATGATACAGATGCAAACAAATCTGGAAGTCGCTGACAACTCAGGCGCTCGTCGCGTAATGTGCATAAAAGTTCTTGGTGGATCCAAGCGCCGTTATGCGTCAGTAGGTGACACAATAGTAGTTTCTATTAAAGAAGCTATTCCTAAGGGCCGCGTTAAGAAGGGCGATGTGCGTAAAGCAATCGTTGTTCGTGTTAGCAAAGATATTAAAAGAAAAGATGGTTCAGTAATTCGCTTTGACCAAAATGCTGCGGTTTTAGTTAACCAAGCTGGCGAACCTATTGGCACTCGTATATTTGGACCTGTTCCTCGCGAACTACGTGCAAAGAACCATATGAAAATTATTTCATTGGCTCCGGAGGTGCTATAATGGCTGCTAAGATTAAAAAAGGCGATAAAGTCGTTATCTTAACGGGTAAAGACAAAGGCAAATCTGGTGAAGTTACTAAAGTAATTCCAACAGAAAATCGTTTGGTTGTTCAAGGTGTTAACCTTGTTAAACGTCACCAAAAGCAAACTCAAACTACAGAAGGCGGCATCAAAACTTTTGAAGCTCCTTTAGCGGTTTCAAATGTTGCTTATGTTGATGCTGACGGCAAACCAACTAAAGTAGGTTTCAAAACTTTAGACGACGGACGTAAAGTTCGTTTTGCTAAACGTTCAGGTGAGGTAATTGGCGATGTCTAATGCTCAAACTTATGAACCACGTTTAAAAAGCGAGTATAAAGCTCGTATTCGTGACGTGTTGAAAGAAAAATACGGCTATTCTAACGATATGCAAATACCTCAACTTGATAAAATTGTTATCAATATGGGTGTTGGTGAAGCGGTTGCAGACTCTAAGAAAATCAATTCAGCAGTTGCTGCATTGGCTGCTATTTCTGGTCAAAAACCTGTTACTACTAAAGCACGTAAATCAATAGCTGGCTTCAAACTACGTGAAGACATGGCTGTTGGTGCAAAAGTAACTTTGCGTAGCGACAGAATGTACGAATTCTTAGATAGACTAGTAACTATCGCATTACCAAGAGTTCGCGACTTCCGCGGTCTTAACGGTAAATCTTTTGATGGCAATGGCAATTATGCTATGGGCCTAAAAGAACACTTAGTATTCCCTGAGATTAACTACGATCAAGTAGATACATCATGGGGCATGGATATTATCATCTGTACTACAGCTCAGAATAATGAAGAAGCAAAAACTTTATTAGCTGAGTTCAAGTTACCATTTAGGAACTAATCCAATGGCAAAAGTAGGCTCTATAAACCGTAACAATAATCGCAAGAATTTAGTTAAAAAATTTGCTGGTAAACGTGCTCGTTTACAAGCAATTGCACTTGATAATGACGCTTCTATGGAAGATCGTTTCAATGCAAGACTTAAACTTGCTGCTTTACCTCGTAACTCGGCGCCAATCCGCGTTCGCAATCGTTGTGAAGTAACGGGTCGTCCTCGTGGTTTTTATCGTAAACTTCAAATGTCTAGAATCGCACTTCGCGAACTTGCTTCAGCAGGTATGATTCCTGGCATGACTAAATCTAGCTGGTAGGGGGAATATAATGAATATTAATGATCCTATTGGTGATATGATCACTCGTATACGTAATGCTCAATTACGTGGTAAAGCGAAAATTACTTCTCCTATGTCACGTTTACGCGTTGGCGTTCTAGAAGTATTAATCAAAGAAGGCTATATCCGTAGCTTCTCTGAAATCCAAGTTGACAACCATAAAGAACTTTCAATTGAATTGAAATATTCTGATGGAAATCCTGTAATTGAAAAAATTACACGTGTTTCTAAACCTGGTCGTCGTGTTTATTCATCTGTAAAAGATTTGCCATTAGTTCGTAACGGTCTAGGTATTTCAATTCTTTCTACACCACGTGGTGTTATGTCTGATGCGACTGCTAGAGCTGAGAACGTAGGTGGCGAAATCCTTTGCCAAGTTTATTAATAGGAGCCGGTAGAAATGTCTCGTATCGGTAAAAAACCTGTAGCTTTTAACGGTGCTAACGTATCATTTGAAGCTGGTATAATGAATGTAAAAGGCCCTAAAGGTCAGCTTACATTTAGCGTACACGAAGGTGTAAATGTTGCTCTTGAAGAAAATCAAGTTGTAGTAACTCCTGCTAATGACTCTCGTCAATCTCGCGCTCTTTGGGGCATGACAAGAACTATGATTTCTAATATGGTTGAAGGCACTACAAAAGGCTTTGAGCGTACATTAGAACTAGTAGGTGTAGGCTATCGTGCCGCTTTATCTGGTCCTGATCTTGAGCTTTCATTGGGTTATTCACACCCAATAGTTTATAAAGCTCCTGAGGGTGTTACATTCACTGTTGCCAAACCTACAGAAATTAAAATTGCAGGTATTGATAAACAACAATTAGGTCAAATTGCGGCTGAAATTCGTGGTTACCGTCCTCCTGAGCCTTACAAAGGTAAAGGTGTTCGTTACACTGGCGAAAGAGTACGTCGTAAAGAAGGGAAGAAGAAATAATGGCTTACCTTTCATCAAAAGACAAACGTGCTGCTCGTACCAGAAATCGCTTGAAAAAGTTTGGTACTGGCAAATTACGTCTTTCTGTCTATCGTTCAGCCAAGAATATTTCGGCTCAAATCATCGACGATATCAATGGTGTTACATTGGCATCGGCATCTTCTTTAGAAGCAAACATTCGTTCTGCTGACGGCGCTAAAACTGATCTTTCTGTAATGGTTGGTAAATTAGTTGCTGAACGTGCGATTGAAAAAGGCGTTAAAGAAGTAATGTTTGACCGTGGTTCTTACATTTTCCATGGGCGTGTTAAAGCGCTCGCAGAAGCCGCTCGCGAAGCTGGCCTTAAATTCTAAAGGGGATTTCATATGGCACGTCGTCCAGAGCGTGAACAAAAAGACGAGCGCGAATCTGAAGTCATCGATAAATTGGTGGCAATCAATCGCGTAGCGAAAGTTGTTAAAGGCGGTAAAAACTTCGGTTTTGCAGCATTAGTAGTAGTAGGTGACGAAAAAGGTCGCGCTGGTTTCGGTCATGGTAAAGCCCGTGAAGTTCCAGAAGCAATCCGTAAAGCCACTGAAGAAGCTAAAAAGAAAATGATACGCGTTCCATTGCGTGAAGGCCGTACTCTACATCACAATGGCTCAGGCAATTGGGGTGCAGGTAAAGTAGTTCTTAGATCAGCACCTCCAGGTACTGGTTTGATTGCTGGTGGTCCTATGCGTGCGGTATTCGAAGTTCTTGGTATTCGTGACGTTGTTGCGAAATCATTAGGTTCTTCAAATCCTTACAATATGGTGCGCGCAACTTTTGAAGCATTGCGTGAGCAGGTTTCACCACGTCAAGTAGCTGCTAAACGTAGCTTGAAAGTGGCTGATGTAATCAGCCGCCGTAGAGATGGCGCATCAGCAATTGAAGGCGCGGAGGGTTAATAAAATGGCTACTATAGTTGTAAAACAAACAGGTTCGCCACTTCGCCGTAAATCTGATCAACGTGAAACATTGATTGGTTTAGGTCTTAACCGTTTAAATAAAGTTCGTGAACTTGAAGATACTTCTGCCGTACGCGGCATGGTTCGTAAAGTAGCGCACCTTGTTGAAATTCTTGAGGAGCGCGCTTAATTGCGCGTAAGATTATTATGAATTTGAATGAACTCAATGATAATGAAGGTGCTGTAAAGGCTCGTATGCGCGTAGGCCGTGGTGTTGGATCTGGTAAAGGGAAAACATGTGGTCGTGGTGTAAAGGGTCAAAAATCACGTCGTGGCGTAAGCATTAATGGTTTTGAAGGCGGTCAAATGCCTCTACATATGCGTATGCCAAAACGTGGCTTTAATAAGCACAATGCAAAAACTTTTGCTTGGCTAAACTTAGCTGATTTAGAGAACGCAATTAATCTTGGTAAGCTTGATGCTTCTAATACAATTGATGAGTCTTTATTGGTTTCTACTGGTGTAATCCGTAGAGTTAAAGATGGCGTTCGTCTTTTAGGCGTTGGCGCTTTAACTAAAAAAGTTACTTTAGTTGTTTCTGGCGCAACTCAATCTGCTATTGAAGCTGTTGAGAAGGCTGGTGGTACTGTTACTGTAACTGCACCAAAAAAAATTAAAGAAGAAGCTTGAGTTTAATAAATAAAACCCCAATATAGATAATTCTTCTTGGGGTTTTATTTTTTCCTAGCCGAAGATTTTCTGAAAGATTTTAAATATGGCTTCTGCAGCTGAACAATTAGCAGCAAATATGAACATGAACTCTTTTGCGAAAGCAAAAGAACTTCACAAGCGCATCTGGTTTACTCTAGGTGCGCTTTTAGTATTTCGCTTAGGTACTTTTTTACCGCTTCCTGGCATTGATATTGATGCGTATCAAGAAACATTCAAACTTGCCCAAAAAGGTGTTTTGGGAATGTTTGATACTTTTTCGGGTGGTGCGGTTCAACGTTTGGCAATTTTTGCTTTGAACGTTATGCCATATATTTCGGCATCTATCGTGATACAATTATTATCTTCGTTCCCTGGTCGTTTAGAGCAGATGAAAAAGGACGGAGAATCGGGTCGTGCCCAAATTACCCAGATTACACGCTATTTGGCCGTAGTATTCGCCATAGTTCAATCATTTACGATTGCTAAAGGTCTTGAAGGCTCGCCGGGTGTTGTTCTTAATCCTGGTTTATTATTCCAAATTTCAACAGTTATCACTCTTACTGGCGGTACACTTTTCCTTATGTGGTTAGGTGAGCAGATTACATCGCGTGGTATTGGTAATGGTGTATCATTAATTATTTTCGCAGGTATAGTATCTGAAATGCCAGCGTCAATTTATCGCGCATTTACACTTGCTGAGAATGGAACAATTTCTGTTTTTGCGATTATTTCAATGGTTGCAATTTTAATTGCGGCAATATTCTTTATTGTGTTTATTGAAAGATCTCAAAGAAGGATTGTAATTCAATATCCAAAACGTCAAGTTGGAAATAAAATTTATCAAGGCGATACTTCTTTCTTGCCTTTGAAAATTAATACTGCTGGCGTAATTCCACCAATTTTCGCTTCTTCTTTATTGCTTTTACCTGCTACTGTCCTAAGTTTCCTTGGAACAAGTAATGTTGATCCTAATAGCCCACAATGGCTTGTTATGGCGCAAAATGGATTACGTGAGGCTGCTGCTCAAATGGGGCATGGAAAACCATTATTCCTCATTTCGTATGGTTTATTGATTTTCTTTTTCACGCTTATGTATACTTCAATTGTATTTAATACAGAAGAAACTGCGGATAATTTGCGCAAGAATGGTGGCTTTTTACCAGGGATAAGACCAGGTCAAAAAACGACTGAATATTTGGATAAAGTTTTAACTAGACTTACTATAATAGGCGCGGCATTCTTAGTAATAATCTGTGTAGTTCCTGAAGCGGTATTTTCTATGTCAGGTACGCAATTCTATCTTGGCGGTACGTCTATTCTAATCGTTGTTTCGGTTACTATTGATACAGTAAGTCAAGTACAATCACATATGCTTGCTCATCAATATGAAGGTCTTGCAAAGAAATCGAAACTTAAAGGTCGCCGTCGTTAAGGCTTGGGGGTAATATGAACATTATTCTTTTTGGTCCGCCAGCAGCGGGCAAGGGTACACAAGCGAAAAGATTGGTTGATGATAAAGGCTTTATACAGCTTTCAACTGGTGACATGCTAAGGGCCGCTCGTTCTTCTGGTTCTGAATTAGGTAAAACTGTTGCTGGAATCATGGATTCTGGTGGCCTTGTTACAGATGAGATTGTGATTGCACTTATAGAAGAGCAATTAGAAATTAATAAAGGCGCTAAAGGCTTTATTTTTGATGGTTTCCCAAGAACTATTGCTCAAGCGGAAGCGCTAGATGACTTATTGGGTAAATCGGGTCAAAAAATTGATAAAGTAATTAGATTATTGGTGGATGATTCTGCTTTGATTAACCGAATTTCAAAAAGATTTGAAGAACAAGGTAGATCTGACGATAATCCAGAAGTTTTTGTGAAAAGACTTGTTGCCTATAATGATTTAACCGCACCTTTGATTCCTTTTTATAAAGCTAAGGATAGCTTGGAAGAAATTGATGGTATGGCTTCGATTGATGTTGTTGCTAAATCTATCGACAATATTTTGGATAAATAAAACTAATAGCATTTTTAATGCTATTAGTAAAAAATGCTACTTTTAAAGCTGTTTTAAAGGTTGCATTATCAGTGTAAGGCAGTTGACTATTTAGAATCTTTCTTTTAGACAACGGCTTAACAATTTATTTATGCGTCGCGTAACTGCTTGACCTGTTGATTTCATTTTTATGGAGTAGGGTTATCCACGGTTGCGCTTTTGTGCTTAACTATAGGCATGGCGTATTTTTTCGAGTTTAAACTGGAGATTAAAAGTGGCTCGTATAGCTGGTGTCAATATACCTACTAACAAACGCGTAATTATCGCGTTACAATATATTCACGGCATTGGTCCTTCTATGGCCAAAGAAATCTGTGAAAAAGTTTCAATCGCTGATGATCGTCGTGTTAATCAATTAACTGACGCTGAAGTTTTACAGATTCGTGAAACAATTGACCGTGATTACACTGTTGAAGGTGATTTGCGTCGTGAAGTTTCAGTGAACGTTAAGCGTTTAATGGATTTAGGCTGCTACCGTGGCCTTCGTCACCGTCGTGGTTTACCTGTTCGTGGTCAGCGTACGCATACTAATGCGCGCACTCGTAAAGGTCCTGCAAAACCAATCGCTGGTAAAAAGCAAGCAACACGTAAGTAATAGGATTTGCGGTTAACCGCACTAAAAGAGAAAAAAATGGCAAAAGATACTACACGCATTAAGCGTAAGGAACGCAAAAATATCTCAACAGGTATTGTTAATGTAAACGCAAGTTTCAACAATACTATGATTACTATTGCTGATACACAAGGCAATACTATTTCTTGGGCATCTGCGGGCATGATGGGTTTTAAAGGCTCTCGTAAGTCTACTCCTTATGCTGCACAGGTAGCTGCGGAAGAAGCTGGTCGCAAAGCTGCTGAGCATGGTTTAAGAACCGTTGAAGTAAACGTTTGTGGCCCTGGTGGCGGTCGTGAAAGCGCGCTTCGCGCGTTGCAAGCTGTTGGTTTTACTGTAACTTCAATTCGTGATGTTACACCAATTCCACACAATGGTTGCCGTCCACCTAAACGCCGCAGAGTTTAAACTCTATACGGTATATTCGTCCCTATTTAGGGGTATTTTAATTTTTATTGCGAGAAGTTTGGTTCTGATATGAGTAATGAGGAAACAACGCAGCCGGTGCTAGAGAAAAACTGGAAAGAGCTTATCCGCCCAGATAAGCCAGTTGTAGAGCATGGTTTTGACCCTAAGCGTAAAGCTAAATTAATTGCTGAGCCTTTTGAGCGCGGCTTTGGTATGACTATTGGTAATGCGCTTCGTCGCGTATTATTGTCATCATTACGCGGTGCTGCGATTACTTCTGTTCAAATCGATGGCGTTTTACACGAGTTTTCGTCTTTATCTGGCGTACTTGAAGACGTAACAGATATAGTTTTGAACATTAAAGGCGTAGCTTTGGTTATGCATTCTGATGGTCCTAAACGCATGGTACTTCGTGAAAAAGGCCCTGGCGTTGTAACTGCTGGAATGATTGACACTGGAAGTGACATTGAAATTTTAAATCCAGATCAAGTTATTTGTACACTTGATGATGGCGCAGAAGTGCGTATGGAATTCACTGTTGAAGCGGGCAAAGGTTATGTTTCTGCTGGTACTAATCGTCCAGAAGATGCGCAAATTGGCTTAATCTCAGTTGATGCTTTATTTAGTCCTGTAAAAAGAGTTGCTTATAAAGTTGAAAATACGCGTTCTGGACAAGTTCTTGATTATGACAGACTTGTGCTTGACGTTGAAACTAATGGTTCTTTAAGTCCTGAAGATGCGGTTGCTTATGCGGCGCGTATTATTCAAGACCAATTAGAAGTATTCATTAATTTTGAAGAAGCTAAAGGTAAAAAACAAGAAGATTCAAGACCTGAACTTCCGTTTAACCCTGGTCTATTAAAACGTGTAGAAGAATTAGAACTTTCTGTTCGTTCTGCTAATTGTTTGAAAAACGACAATATTATTTATATTGGCGATCTTATCCAACGTACTGAAGGTGAAATGCTACGCACTCCAAACTTCGGTCGTAAATCTTTGAACGAAATTAAAGAAGTTCTTGCTCAAATGGGTCTTCACCTTGGTATGGATGCACCTAATTGGCCTCCTGAGCATATTGATGAACTTGCGAAAAAATTCGAAGATCAAATGTAATTTTGGCCAATCGGCTGTTTGTATTAATTAGAGCTTATAAGTCATATTGAAACTATAAGCATCAGGAGTAAGAAAAATGCGTCACGGAAACGGTCAACGTAAGTTAAACCGGACTCATGAACACCGCCAAGCGATGTTGGCTAACATGGCTGCGGCTCTTATAAAGCATGAGCAAATCACAACTACTTTACCTAAAGCAAAAGAGCTTCGCCCTGTTGTAGAGCGTTTAGTTACTTTAGCTAAAAAAGGTGACCTAGCTGCACGTCGTCTTGTAATTGCAAGAATGCGTGATGAAGGTATGACTAAAAAATTATTTGATACTTTGGCACCTCGTTATAAAGAGCGTCAAGGTGGCTATTTACGTATCATGAAAGCTGGCTTCCGTTATGGTGATAATGCACCTGTTGCGGTTATCGAGTTTGTTGATCGTGATATTGATGCAAAAGGACAAGATTCTGGTCCTGTATTTGCAGACGCTGAATAGTTTTTAGTTAAGTCTAATAAAAAAGCGCCAGTTAAAACTGGCGCTTTTTTTGTTATATGTCTTATAAATTAAGAAACAGGTTCAACAAAAACCGTTGCGCCTTCAATCCCTTTAATAGTTAAAGATGTTCCTTTAACTGGATTGCTTGTTTCACATAAAGCGCGCCATCTTGTATCACCGTGTGAAATATAGCCAATCCCGCCATTAAAGTCTTCAATTGCAACTACTTTTTCACCAATAAGTCTTGCACTTGGGTCATTAATTCCAGTGTGCGAATTTTCTTGTTTTGGGAAAAAGCGTTTGGCAACATAAACCGTTATGATTGTAAGAACGGCAAATATTGTAATACCGCCCGCAACATTTAAACTTGGGAATACTAAGGCAATTACAGAAGTAATTGCCGCAGCTATCGATGCCCAAAGTAAATAAGTAGTATTGGTTGCTAATTCTAAAGCAAGGAATATAGCAGCAAGGCTAAGCCATGCTAAAAATCCATTAGAACTAAAAAATTGTATAATATCCATTTTATTACTTCTTATCTATAATAGCTTTCATGCTTTCCATTACGCCACTGATTGACGAAAAGTCAGTAGGAACAATAACGGTTCTTTGTTGTGGTGAAGATGCAAGTTTTCCAAAAGCTTCAATATATTTTTGTGAAAGGAAGTAATTAACCGCTTGAATATCACCTTCGGCAATTGCTTTAGAAACCATAGTAGTTGCGGTCGCTTCTGCTTCTGCTGAACGTTCACGAGCTTCTGCGTCACGGAAAGCCGCTTCTTTTCTCGCTTCTGCTTCAAGAATCGCCGCCTGCTTTAAACCTTCTGCGCGAAGGATTGCCGCCGCCCTTGCGCCTTCGGCTTCGGTAATATCCGCTCTTTTGTCGCGCTCTGCTTTCATTTGGCGCGCCATTGCTTCGATAAGGTTCGCAGGGGGGGTAATGTCTTTAATCTCAATACGAACAACTTTAACGCCCCAAGGGGTCGTTGCGGCATCAATTGTTTGCAAAAGCTTGCCATTAATCATATCACGCTGTGACAAGATTTCATCAAGCTCAAGAGAGCCGACAACAGTTCTTAGGTTGGTAAGAACAAGATTAATAATTGCAAGGCGAATATCCTCAACTTCATAAGCGGCTTTGGCGGCATCATAAACTTGGGTAAATACAACCGCATCGCAGCTTACCATCGCATTATCACGTGTGATAACTTCTTGGCGCGGAATATCAAAAACCGATTCCATAATGCTTACTTTGCGGCCAATATTATCCATAAAGGGAACAAGGAATGCGATACCAGGGTGCAAAATTCTTGTGAAGCGTCCAAAGCGTTCGACAGTGAATTGATAGCCTTGAGGAACAATTTTTACCGCGCTCGAAATAAATACAAACGCTAAGAACACGATTGCTAAACTAAAGAAATTTGTTAATTCCATGATAATCCCCAAGAATAATTATAATGCTATATAAGTGGGCAATTCTTTGATAATTTCAAGTAGTATTTTAAAATTATTTTAATACAGTCGTTTTTCTTTATTAAACATTGACTAGAAAACTAACTTATTGCAAAAAGGAATCCTCTAGCGGGAGAGAGCATCTGCCGCCGAAGGAGCAACCGCCCCGGAAACTCTCAGGCACAAAGGACCGCTAAAGATATAAAAACTGGAGAGTGCTTTTATAAGCCGCCGAAGGAGCAAGCCATTTTATGGTCAAATCTCTCAGGCCCATTACAGTGCGGGCAAATTTACGCGAAAGCGTAATCGCATTGGTATGGTTATGGAACAAAGTACAGAAGTTTTAAAAAATACAGTTTTATCAGAATATTGGCAATCAATTGGCGGAAAAATGGTTCCGTTTGCTGGCTATAATATGCCGGTCCAGTTCAAAGAAGGTGTAGCCAAAGAACATTTATGGACGCGTGAAAATTGTGGTCTGTTTGATGTATCACACATGGGGCCATGCTTTTTTAGACTAAAAGACAGATCTGGTTTAACAGATGAAGAAGCCCATATAAAAGTCGCAAAAATTCTTGAACAAGTTTTACCATGCGATATTCAAGGGCTTAAGCGCGGTCAAATTCGCTATACTCAGCTTTTGAATGATGAAGGCGGTATTATTGATGATTTAATGATTGCGCGTGATTTAGCGGATTGTGAACAAGGTAGTCTTTATATTGTTGTTAATGCGGGTGGTAAAGAGGTCGATTTCGAAATCTTCAATAAATTAGGTGAGGGTGTTGCCCATGTTGAAAGATGGGACGAAAATGGACTTATCGCCCTTCAAGGGCCAAAAGCCAAAGATGTGATGGCAAAAATCATTCCCGATGCAGTAAATCTTAATTTTATGAATTTTTCATTTTTCAAAACTGAGAATTTTGAACTTATCATTTCACGCTCTGGTTATACTGGCGAAGATGGTTTTGAAATTCTGGTCGCGGCAAAGGACGCGCTAAAATTTGTAGAAACCTTACTTAGTGATGATAATGTTAAACCTATTGGGCTCGGTGCGCGCGATTCTTTACGTTTAGAAGCAGGGCTATGTTTATATGGGCATGATCTTGATGAAACCATAAGTCCAGTTGAAGCCGATATTCAATGGAGTATCCAAAAAATCAGACGCGAGCGCGCGGATTTTAAAGGCGCGGATAGAATTTTAAAAGAAATTGCCGTAAAGCCATCACGTAAAAGAGTTGGTATTCTTCCATTTGATAGAGCGCCCGCAAGAGAAGGCACAAAAGTTTTTGATAAATCAGGTAATGAAATCGGCATTATATGCTCAGGTGGTTTTGGACCTAGTTTAAATGCGCCGATTGCAATGGCATATTTAAAAACTGAATATACAACTCTTGACACTGAAGTTGATTTATTAGTGCGTGAAAAATTGCGACCTGCAAAAGTTTGCGCCTTACCTTTTATTCCAAACAATTATTATAAAGCCAAATAAATATAGGATATTATTATGACTAAATATACTAAAGATCACGAATGGGTAGCTGTTGAAGGCGATATTGCAACAATAGGCATTACTGGCTATGCCGCCGAGCAATTAGGCGATGTTGTTTATGTTGAATTACCTGAAGTTGGTAAAGCAATTAAAGCAACAGATGGCTTTGCAGTTGTTGAAAGCGTAAAAGCCGCTTCTGATGTTTATGCACCGGTATCGGGAGAAGTTATTGAAGCCAATTCAAAGCTAGAAGGCGCACCAGAAACGGTAAATGCAAGCGCCGAGCAAGATGGCTGGTTTGTAAAGCTTAAACTAAGCAATCCGTCAGAACTTGATGGTTTAATGGATGAAGCCGCTTATAAATCATATTTAGAGACTTTATAATATGCGTTACCTCCCGCTGACAGCCAAAGATAGGGAAGAAATGCTTTCCACAACTTGCGCAAAAAATATAGATGATCTTTTTAATTCGGTTCCCGAATTTGCAAGACTTGATGGCCCAATTCATAATCTTCCTAATCATAAATCTGAATTAGAAGTTTCAAGAATAATGGGTAAAATGGCGGCAAAAAATACGGCCGCTTCAAATGTTCCATTTTTCTGTGGGGCAGGGGCATATAAGCATCATGTACCATCTTCGGTAGATCATTTAATTCAAAGATCTGAATTCCTTACAACTTATACCCCATATCAGCCAGAAATTGCGCAAGGGACACTTCAAACATTATTTGAATTCCAAACCCAAGTTGCAAGAGTTTTGGCGGCGGATGTTGCCAATGCTTCAATGTATGATGGCTCTACGGCTTGCGCAGAAGCGGTTGTGATGGCGGCGCGTGTAACTAAACGCAAAAAAGTGATTTTTTCAGGCGGGATTCATCCGCATTATCTTGGTGCGGCACACTCAATGGCCGATAGCCTTGATATTGAGCTTATTGCACTTAATCCCGCGGTTAATTCAGAAGCCGAAGTAATTAAATATATTGATAGTGACACTGCGGCGGTTGTGGTTTCTTGTCCGAATGTATTTGGAACAATTACCGACTTAAGTGAAATATCAAAAGCGGCAAACGAGAATGGCGCATTATCAATTGGCGTCTTCACAGAAATATTTGCTTTTGGCCTTATTGAGCCAATGGGCAATATGGGTATTGATATTATTGTTGGGGAAGGTCAATCAATTGGCAATTCGCTTAATTTTGGTGGTCCATATCTTGGATTATTTGCTACGCGTGAGAAGTTTATGCGTCAAATGCCAGGGCGTTTAGCAGGGCAAACAGTGGATGCCAAAGGTAATCGCGGTTTTGTGCTTACGCTTTCAACGCGTGAACAACATATAAGACGTGAAAAAGCGACTTCAAATATTTGTACAAATTCAGGGCTTTGCGCTTTGGCGTTTACTATTCACATGACGCTTTTGGGTGATATTGGTTTAGAAGCGGTTGCAAGCAAAAATCACGAAATGGCGGTAAAAACTGCTGACGCGCTTTCAAGTATTAATGGCGTAGAAGTTCTTACCGATACTTTCTTTAATGAGTTTGCAATAAAGCTTCCGAAAAATGCAAATGAAGTTGTAAATGCCCTTGCTAAGAAAAATATTCTTGCAGGTGTGCCATATTCTAGACTTAACCCAAAAGCTGAAGATTTTAAAAATATCCTTCTTATTGCGGCAACCGAAATAACCACAGATGAAGATATAAAAGCTTTGGTAAATGGCTTGAAAGAGGTATTATAATGGCAATGAATACAATAGGTCGGCCAACCTCTATTGGTCAAATAAGTGAAAATGATTTTGCAACTAATTCTGGCGCACGTGGATTATTACAGCCTGTAAAACTAAGCTTTGAATATGGTTCTATAGATTGCACAGGTATTGATTATGCTGAGTATGATTTATCTAATAATAAATTGGGTAATTTAAAACGTAAGCAAAAGCCAAATCTTCCAGGCCTTTCAGAGCCTGAAACTATGCGTCATTATGTAAGACTTTCACAGAGAAATTATGCAATTGATTTAGGTCTTTTCCCACTTGGATCTTGCACAATGAAACATAATCCGCGTCTTAATGAATCAATGGCGCGATTATCGGGCTTTGCGGATATTCACCCGCTTCAACCGGTTTCAAGCGTTCAAGGTGCATTGGAACTAATGGATATGCTGTCTTATTGGCTTATTACCTTAACCGGAATGAAAGCCGTTGCCTTGTCACCAAAAGCGGGTGCGCATGGCGAATTATGCGGTATGCTGGCAATCCGTGCGGCACTTATTGCCAAAGGTGAGGGGCATAGAAAACGCGTTCTTGTGCCAAAGTCTGCGCATGGTACAAATCCAGCTACTGCGGCGCAGTGCGGTTTTATTGTTGATGAAATTGCAGCGACACCTGAAGGTCATGTTGATGTTGAAGATTTTAAATCTAAACTTGGTGATGATGTTGCGGCATGTATGATAACCAATCCTAATACTTGCGGATTATTTGAGCCACAAATTAAAGAAATTGCCGATCTTATACATGGAGTAGGCGGTTATTTTTATTGTGATGGAGCAAATTTTAATGCCATTGTTGGTAAAGTTCGCCCTGCAGATCTTGGTGTTGATGCAATGCATATTAATTTGCATAAGACATTCTCTACCCCGCATGGTGGTGGCGGCCCTGGATCTGGTCCTACGGTTCTATCCGACGCACTTGCACCATTTGCGCCAGTTCCATATGTGATTAAAACCGCTGAAGGTTTTGATTTAATTGAAGAAACCGAAGGCGAAGCAAAACAAAGTTTTGGCCGTATGGTTGCTTTCCATGGTCAAATGGGAATGTATGTTCGTGCGCTTACTTATATGCTTTCGCATGGCGCGGACGGAATTAAACAAGTTGCCGAAGATGCGGTTTTAAATGCCAATTATATTTTGGCATCATTAAAAGACGTTATGTCGCCGGCATTTGAAGGCACTTGCATGCATGAAGCTTTATTTGATGATAGCTTCCTTGAGGGAACTGGGGTTACAACGCTTGATTTTGCCAAAGCGATGATTGATGAAGGCTTCCACCCTATGACCATGTATTTCCCGCTTGTGGTGCATGGCGCAATGCTTATTGAGCCTACGGAAACCGAAAGCAAGCATTCACTTGATGGCTTCATTGCTTCTATGCGTGCGCTTGCGATTGCCGCAAAATCAAATGATAAATCAATATTTGAAGGTGCACCATTCTTTGCGCCATCATCAAGACTTGATGAAACTCAGGCGGC
>CAYUCW010000006.1:0-51679 GCA_964443435.1 uncultured Caulobacteraceae bacterium
GCGCCAGAAACAATAGCAAAGCCAAACATTACGCCAATTATTATATTTTTCATTTGAAACCTTTGTTACAACGATTATGCAGTGGTTTTTAAAAAAATCAAATATCTTTGCAAGCCAAAGCGAATATAAGAGGTAAAAATTCTATATGGCTATTTATGTAAGTTCCAAGAATTTATTTTGCGGAAGCTATTGTTTTCAATAAATTCTTTGGTGTGTGTTTGCTCGTGATGTGCTTTAAAGGCATCTAAATCAATAAATACTTCCCATAAAAAAAAATGGCGCATATCATCGCGATTTTGTGCAAAATCGAATGATAAACAGCCATCTTCTTTTAGTGTTTCTTCACAAAGGCTTTTAAGATTAATTAAAAAATCATCGAGTGAATTAGGCTCATCTATATAAATTTCTACATTTTTGATAAATGACATAATTCAGCCTATTAACTATTCCGCAGGCAAATAAAGTTCCGCGCCTTTTTCTTTGAACTTCTCGCTCATCTCATTCATGCCTTTTTCGGCATCAATTTCCGAAGCCATAAATTCTTGGCTGTTTTTCGTCGCCGCGAATTCACGAACCTCTTGCGATATTTTCATAGAGCAGAATTTAGGACCACACATAGAGCAGAAATGCGCGGTTTTTGCGCCTTCTGCCGGCAAGGTTTGGTCGTGATATTGACGCGCTGTTTCAGGGTCAAGCGAAAGATTAAATTGATCTAACCATCTGAATTCAAAGCGGGCTTTTGAAAGCGCATCATCACGAACTTGTGCAGCAGGGTGGCCTTTGGCAAGGTCGGCGGCGTGGGCGGCAAGCTTATAAGTTACAACACCAACTTTTACGTCATCTCTATCAGGGAGGCCTAAATGCTCTTTTGGTGTCACATAGCAAAGCATTGCCGTGCCATACCAACCAATCATTGCCGCGCCAATGCCCGAAGTAATATGATCATAACCTGGGGCGATGTCAGTCGTCAAAGGCCCAAGCGTATAGAATGGTGCTTCGCCGCATGCTTCTAATTGCTTTTCCATATTCACTTTGATTTTATGCATCGGAACATGCCCTGGGCCTTCAATCATAGTTTGCACATCATGCTTCCAAGCGATTTTTGTAAGCTCACCTAATGTATAAAGCTCCGAGAATTGTGCTTCATCATTGGCATCGGCAATCGAGCCTGGGCGCAAGCCATCGCCAAGTGAGAATGCAATATCATAAGCTTTCATGATTTCGCAGATTTCTTCGAAATGGTCATAAAGGAAGTTTTCTTTATGGTGATATAAGCACCATTTCGCCATAATAGAGCCACCGCGCGAAACAATTCCGGTTACGCGTTTTGCTGCCATTGGAATATATGCAAGTCTTACACCGGCATGGATTGTGAAATAATCTACGCCCTGCTCGGCTTGTTCAATTAATGTATCGCGGAAAATTTCCCAAGTAAGATTTTCGGCAATACCGCCAACTTTTTCAAGGGCTTGATAAATTGGAACCGTGCCAATTGGAACCGGCGAATTACGAATAATCCATTCACGAGTGTCATGAATATTGCGGCCAGTTGATAAATCCATAACCGTGTCCGCGCCCCAACGAATTGACCAAACCAGCTTATCAACTTCTTGGGCAACATCAGAAGCCACCGCAGAATTACCAATATTGGCATTAATTTTCACAAGGAAATTACGACCAATTGCCATTGGCTCAGATTCTGGGTGATTAATATTATTAGGGATAATTGCGCGGCCTCTTGCCACTTCATCACGCACAAATTCAGGGGTGACATAATCAGGAATACTTGCACCAAAGCTTTCGCCATCGCGCTTATATTCAGCAAGTCTTGCGCGGCCAAGATTTTCACGCTCGGCAACATAAATCATTTCTGGTGTGATAATGCCTTTTTTGGCATAATACATTTGCGAAACATTTGCGCCCGCTTTGGCTCTTAGTGGCTTACGTCCATTTGGCGGGAATGCTTTAACGCCGCCAGATCTGTCAGGGCCAAGCTGCCCATTATCTTCAGGCTTAATTTCGCGGCCTTCATATTCTTCGACATCGCCGCGCGCCCGTATCCATTCATCACGGATTGGGGCAAGGCCTTTATCAATATCAATTGTAATATTTGGATCTGTATATGCACCAGATGTATCATAAACTCTTACAGGTGGTTCGCCAGAAGTTGGATGAAGGTCTATTTCGCGCATTGCGACCTTATACTCACCGACATAAATCTTGCGTGAACCAATAATAGGGCCAGTGGTTACATTTACCGCAGCATCATGATTAGTGCTTTGTTTATTGGATTTATCTAACATCTTCACTCCTTAGGCGCGAAGTGAATGCAAGCATTCCCTTCCCTTCGCCAGTACTAACTGAAACAGGTTCTACGGGTCGAATGGGATTGCACCATTCCTCTCAGCTTATGCGCTCCCCGAGGGTGAAAAATTAATACTTGGTTTGAAAATATATGTCTAGAACTTTATACTTTCTTTAAATTGCGGCAGGCTTTAAATATTCCAAAGCCTCTGCATGAATATGCGAATTGGCGGCGGCAATTACTTGACCAGATTTTGGATTTTCATTGCCATGCCAATCAGTAATAACACCACCCGATGCTTTTATAATTGGAATAAGCGCGGCAATATCAACATCCTTAAGCCCTGATTCAATCACAAGCCCGATGCCGCCTTGCGCCAGAAGGCTATATGCCGTGCAATCAAGACCATATCTTGTAATCGGTGCTTGCTTACGAATTCCTTCAAATGCTTTAAGTTCTGTATCAGTAAATAAATATGGATCTGTTGTTGCCACAACGGCATTATCAATTCGCGCATTTGCACTTGCCGCTAATGGTAATTTAGTATTTCCGCGCTGCCAAAATGCACCAACTGGGGATGCCGCCCATCGTTCGCCTGAAAAAGGTTGATCCATTATTCCGATAACTGGTTCATCATTATAATAAGCACCTATTAAAACGCCCCAAGTTGTAGTACCTGCTACAAATGCCCTTGTGCCATCAATTGGGTCAAGCATCCAAGTCCAGCCAGAAGTGCCTTTATAATTGTCAAATTCTTCACCAATAATAGAATCATTTTTACGCTTTGATCGGATTAATAAGCGCATAGCTTGTTCGGCGGCTTTATCGGCAAGAGTGACAGGGTCATAGTCCGTTTCGCCTTTATTAATCGCACCGTGTTCACCACGAAAATATGGAAGTATTGCGGCCGAAGCAACATCTGCTAGCTTATGGGCGAAATCAAAAGCTAATCCGGCTTCTTCTATAGAAACTTCCATTTATCCAACCTTACTGATTCTCAATTATTATTTTATCAATAACATATCTTGTTGCTTTATGCCATTTGCCAATTGATACGCCATGATGCATCAAGAGTTTATTGCAATCTAGCACACTATATTTCGGTCGCTTTGCTTTGGTTGGATATCCAGAAGTGGGAATTGGCTTAACATTACAGACTTCACCGCCTTTTTTGGCATAATAGCCAAGTATATATTTTGCGAATCTTGCCCATGAAGTTCGCCCCGCACCGGTTAAATGGAATAAGCCCCTTAAATCTTTTTCTTTGGACGAAACAAGATTAGTAGCGATTTCAAAAATCGCATCAGCAAGTTCAATAGCCGAAGTAGGACAACCATATTGATCGGCAACTATATTTAACTCTGTTTTGCCAGATTTAGCCAGATTAATCATAGTAAGTAAAAAGTTTTTACCAAATGGCGAATATACCCAAGAAGTTCTTAAAATCACATAATCGTCAAATGTTTGAGATATTAAATCTTCGCCAATAAGTTTAGAACGCCCATATTCTCCAAGTGGGTTAGGTGAATTTGTTTCGGTATAAGGAACTTTATTTTCACCATCGAATACATAGTCGGTAGATATATGAATTAATGGAATACCATAGTCTTTGGCGCAAATTGCCATATTTTGCGCGCCATCCGCATTAACAAGCATTGCGTTTTCGGCATCATCTTCTGCCGCGTCAACATTAGTATAGGCGGCGGCATTTATTAAAATATCAGGCTTATGCTTTTTAACTAAATTTCGAATGGTATCAATTTTGGAAATATCAAGTTCAGGCCTTCCAAAGCATAATACCTCAGCACCAAAAAAACTTTGTCTCAGCTCTAGGCACTTAGCTAATTGCCCATTATTTCCAGCTACTAAGATTTTAATTTTCTGCATTTACAACCATCTAAATGATAATCAAAAACAGTCAATATAAAAACGGCGCGATAATCGCGCCAATTTAATTTAATGTTTAAATCTTAAGCTGCCGCTAAAATAGTTTCTAATCGGATTAAAGCTTTTTCAAACTTTGCTTTTGCTTTTGGATCTTTTTCTTTGCCAATATCTTCTTTGGTATTTTTAATATCAGTTTCGATTTTTGCTTTATCAATTTTTGCAATATCAACAGCATCTTCGGCAAGAATTGTAACACCTTCTGGGTTCACATCAACAATACCACCGCCAACATACATAAGGGTAGTATTTGCATTATCTATAATTTTAATAATGCCAGCATTTACAACACCCATTGTTGGTGCGTGCTTAACAAGTGCACCCATTTGACCATTGCTAGCAGGAACAACAACCTGATCTACATCACCAGAAAACAGTGAGCGTTCAGGTGAAACTAATGAAAAATGTAATTTTGAATTTGACATAAATTCCCATTAAACAAATACAGAAATTATTTCAAGTTAATAGCTGCGCATTTATAAAAAAAGCCTCATTTCTGAGGCTTTTCTTTTCATATTATATTTTAAGCTATTAAGCCGCTAATTCTTCAACGTCATTTTTAACTTTATTTGACGAAACCGAAACATGACCAAATGCATCATTTATTTCAACAAGTGAATGTGAGATATCACTTACCGCAATAACCGCTTGTTGCATATTATTTGAAATATCAAGCGTAACCGCATTTTGTTGATCTATTGCAGTTGCAACCGATGAAACATTGCCAAGTACTTCATTCATAGAATTAGAAATATGAGTTAGTGATTGCGTAACTTCATTACTTACAACTTGCATATTGCTAATTTCAGAAGCAATAGTTTGTGTAGAGCTTGAAACCTGTGAAGCAAGTGCTTTTACTTCAGATGCAACAACCGCAAACCCACGACCCGCTTCACCCGCGCGGGCAGATTCAATTGTCGCATTAAGCGCAAGAAGATTAATATTGCCTGCGATTTCATTAATAATAGAAACAATGCTATTCATTGAAGACGCAGATTTTGCAAGATTTTCCGCCGCAAGATTTGCGGTTTCAGTATAAGTGAATGCACCCTCTACTTTTTCACGCGCATTATTCATATTAACTGAAATCTCTTTAACTGATTGGCTCATTTCTTCTGCTGCCGCGGCTACAGAATTTACAATCGCCTCAGTTTCAGTTGAAGCCGCCGCCGCTTTATCAGACATTTCAGAAGCATTAGAAACCTGATTAACCACATCACCAAGATTATAATTAATCTCTTTGCTTAGCTCTTCATTTCTTAGACGCTTTTTAACTGTCTCAGTAATATCGGTTGCGAATTTTACAATTTTTACAACTTTGCCTGTGTCATCAAGAATTGGATTATAAGAAGCTTGGATATATATTTCATTTCCTTGCTTACCTATACGTTTAAATTCATCGGCTTGAAATCTTCCGTCTCTTAAATCTTGCCAAAATCTTTGATAATCGGGGCTTGAAGCGTAAGATGGTTCACAGAAAATTCTATGATGCTTTCCAACTATCTCTTCCAATTTATAACCAAGAGTTGAAGTAAAATTAGGGTTTGCGGTTATAACAGTTCCATCAAGATTAAATTCAATAACTGCTTGTGAACGGCCAATTGCTTCAATTTTGCCTTTTGAATCAATTGCAGATTTTTTTTGCTCAGTAATATCAGAAGCAAATTTAATTACTTTTACAACTTCGCCTTTAGCATTTTTAATAGGATTATAAGAAGCCTGAATCCAAATTTCGCTTCCGCCTTTACCAAAGCGTTTAAATTCGCCCGTTAGGAATTTGCCATTTGCAAGATCGGCCCAGAATCTTTGATATTCAGGACTTGCCGAATATTCTTTATCACAAAAAATACTATGGTGCCTGCCGACAATTTCGTCTAATCTATAACCAACAGCCGAGATAAAATTATGATTTGCAGTAATAATTTCGCCATTTGGTTTAAACTCAATAACAGCTTGTGAAGCGTTCAAGGCGTCAATAATGCCTTGTTTGTCATCTGAATTAGAACCTGAACTAAATTTAAACATTAAACTCCCCCTATTGAGTGCCTATTTTTTAGCACTATCATAGTAAAGAACTTATTAATTTGACTAAATGAATTATACTATAAGTTTAATACTTACAGCGAGTAAGACCGCCGACAAGGCATATTGAATAATTTTTTCTGGTAATTTAGGCGCCAAAAATGATCCAATTATAATCCCTGGTATTGAGCCTATTAATAAAGATATTAAAAGTATAAAATCAACTTGCCCTAAATAGACATAACCAAGGCCGGCAAATAATGTAAGCGGAACGGCATGCGCAATATCAGAACCCACAATTTTTATAAGCGGTAATCTTGGATATAATAAAACCAAAGCGGTTACACCAATTGCACCCGCGCCAACCGAAGTTAAGCTTACTAAGAAACCCAATACAAGGCCAGTAAGTGTCGTTAAACCCATTTGACAATTTAAGTCTTTAACCTCACTATGCTCTTTTGCATATTTAAATAATTGACTTCTAAATGCCACCATTAAAGCCGTCGCAAGGAGCATATATCCAAGCATTGATTTTATATAAATTGCGAATTCAGGCTTATGTCCGATATGATTAATTATATATATTGTAAGAAGTGAAGACGGCACCGAGCCCAAAGCCAATAGGCCAACAATTTTCCAATTTATTGTTTGCTTTTTACCATGAACAAGTGTGCCAAAGCTTTTTGTTATTGCGGCATAAATCAGGTCAGTTCCAACCGCCGTAGCTGGGCTTATCCCGAAAAATAAAACTAATAATGGGGTCATTAAAGAACCGCCACCAACGCCAGTTATACCAACTAATAATCCTACGAGTAAGCCAGAAACTGAATAAGCTGGATTGATTGATTGAAACCAATTTATAAAATTATTTATTTCAGGCATAAGCATGCGGATTGCTATATTAGCTTTCAGACTTTAATCAAGAATAATTTTCTTTTAATAATTATTAGTTTTAGGTTAAATTGTGAGTTTAGTAAAACCCAACCCCACCAATAATTGTTGATGCCGCACCACTAATCACCCTTAAACGGATTGAAGAAGCCGTTACAGGCTCTTTTAATCTTATATATCTATTAGCGCCTATAGAAATAAAACTCTTAATTAAGCGCCATTCATTAGTATTTTTATCGGTTTTGATTTCTAGCACAACCTCATCAGTCCTAATTCCATATCTCATATCTTCTTTTAAGCCTAAAATAGAAAATTTTATTGGTTTATCGTAATCAAATTGCAGATATTGACCTTCTGACTTATTTTTTGATGCCGCCCAAAAACCATTAGGGCTTATAGATTTCAAAGGTTCAAAACCTTTAATATGACTTGAAGCACTTATCTTTGCTTTTAAAGCTTTATTATTTGCAAAAATCATATCCAATTTAGATTTATACGCTTTTAAAGTCATCACATCTTCATCAGGCACCCTACCGCGCTTATCAGGCGCGATATTGAGTAAAAGATTTGCCCCTCTACCAATAGATGTGAAATAAATATCAATTAATTGATCTGGCGTTTTCGGCTTTTCTTCTTCGTGCCAAAACCAGCCTGGGCGAATTGAAACATCGACTTCAGCAGGATTATAAATCGCACCGCCCCTTATACCTTTACCACCAATCTCTGTTGTAAAAGGGCGATTGTCCACTGTAGGCCAGCAAGGATCCCCAGCAATGCCATTTTCGTTTCCAATCCACCTTACATCAGCACCAGAATCTGCGAAAGTAACTGCACTAGGTTGATTTCGTCTTACAATCTCATAAATCTTATCCCATTGATAATAAGTCTTTGCATCGATTTTACGTTTTTCTCTTGCGCCACCATAATAGCCATCACCGCCATTGGCACCGTCAAACCAAACTTCAAATAATGGACCATAATTCTTAGTTAATTCTTCTAATTGATTATGATAATATTTTACATAAGCCTCAGACCCATATTCGGCATGATTTCTATCCCAAGGAGAAAGATATACACCAAACTTGAGATTATGTCGCTTGCAGGCATTTGAAATATCGCGGACAATATCACCTTTTCCATTTTGAAATGGCGTATTTTTGATTGAGTGTTCGGTAAATGCGCTTGGCCACAAACAAAATCCATCATGGTGCTTTGCCGTAAGTATCAAGCCTTTGAGACCCGCAGATTTTGCAGTTAATACAATCTGATCTGCGCTAAAGTCACTGGGATTAAAAATGGTAATATCTTCATCACCATAGCCCCATTCTTTGCCTGTAAAAGTATTGACGGTAAAATGAACAAAGGCACAAGCTTTTAAATTTTGCCAATCATATTGTCTCTTTGAAGGCAAAGCTCCAAATGGCTTTATTAAGTCATTCTCTACTGTATTTGCATTAACAAAACTTGAATTAAGCGTAGCTATGCCTAAGCTTGTTATACAAAAATTACGTCTATTAATCATTTCCAACCCATTTATTTATGTTATAGTTTTAGATAATTTTATAGCTAACACTAAATATATTTTTATTTCTACAATAATTTTTATTTAATATTTAATAAATATATATTAGCCATTTAAAATAATAAAACCTCCTCAATTTAACCAGGCAAAACATGAAACAAGAATATTCGCAAACCTTAAAATCACTCCAGGACAAAGCAAAAGATTGGCTCTTGAATGAGGCCGCGCCTTTATGGTCAAGCAAAGGCGTTTTAAACGATAAAATGTTTGCCGAACTTGTGACCCTAGATGGTGAAACTGTTTTTGATTGCGAACGTCGCCTTCGGGTGCAACCAAGACAAATCTATAGCTTTTGTTTGATTGGCGAATTGGGTTGGAATGGCAATTGGCGTGAAATCTGTAATAATACGCTTGATGTATTACTTGCCAAAGGTTTTGACGATAAAGGCCTTGCCTATCATAGATATGATAAAGATGGTAATGTTTCAAATCCGAATAATGACCTTTATGATAATGCATTTTGTATGTTTGCGCTTGGCTATGCCGGCAAAGTTTTAAATCGCCCAGATGCAGCCCTAAAAGCAAATGAAATCCGTGATTATATATTGAATAATTGGCGTAGACCCGAAGGTGGCTTCCATGAAGGAAATGCAACTATTTCTCCGCCATATCGTCAAAATCCACATATGCATAGCTTCGAAGCTAGCTATATGAATTTTTCACTTACAGGCGATAAAACTTGGGGCGCATTAAAAGATGAGATTGCAAATCTTTGTATAAATAAATTCATCGATAAAGAGTCTGGCGCATTGATTGAATATTTTGATCAAAACTGGGTTCCTATTGCAAATGAAGAAGGCAAAATCACAGAGCCAGGGCATTGCTTTGAATGGGCATGGTTATTTGAATCGGCAATGAATGACGAAGCATCATTTAAAACTTCTGACAGCCTAGTAGGGTTTGCAAGAAAATATGGAATAGATGAAAGCCGCAAAGTCGCAATTAATGAATCTTGGCTTGATGGTAGCGTTAAAATAAATAAAGCTAGACTTTGGCCGCAAACCGAACGATTAAAAGCGGCAACGGCGCGTTATAATCGCCTGAGAAATGAAACTGAAGCCAAAGAAATTATTGCTTCATTCGAAGGCTTATTTCAATATTTTGAAACCGGAACCAAAGGTACTTGGTATGATAAAATGAATGAAGACGGAAGCTTTGTCATAGAGCCATCACCCGCTTCATCATTCTATCATATTGCATGCGCAATTGGTGAACTTTTAAAGCTTAAAGTTTAAATATAAAGGGCGCTTTAAGCGCCCTTTTTTATTCTGAAATTCTTATCATTACTACGCCATGTGATTCTACATCTGCGCTATAATTATTTGAAACTTTTTTCATTTCTTCTTTTGTCCAAAGATTTTTTACATTTGCTTTGAAATTCTTTGGCAAATTAAGCTCAGTCCAATTTACAGACATTTTTTGTTTAGTCGCTGAGCGATTAAATAAAACTACTGCACGCCCGCCATCTGCCAATGGTCTTGCCCAGACTTCTAAATCTCCATCCTTGCGAATTCTTTTGCCTTGAATTCCAAGTGGGTCTTGGTCAATAGCTATTACATCTTTATTCGTAAGAATCTCAATTGTTTCCTTACTCATATTTGATAAATCATTACCTGCAATCAAAGGCGCGGCAAGTATAGACCAAAGACTAAAATAAGATTTATATTCTGTGTTTGTCATTCCACCATTGCCGATTTCCATCATATCAGGATCATTCCAACGATTAGGTCCTGCAAGATGCGATAGCTCCACTTGCTTATCAAGAATGGTCAAAAACCCTAAGCTATAGCCTGCATTTTCATTCCATCTATCGTGAACATCACCAGTAGTGCGCCACATATGACCATATTTATGCGCCCATTTTGATGGCTCATTATCACCCCATTCGCATATAGAAAACAGAATATCGCGCCCAGATTGTCTAAGCGCCATAGCCATTAATCTATAGGCTTCTTCGGCATCGCGTGTTCCAGTAAAGCACCAATCATATTTTAAGAAATCGACACCCCAAGAAGCATAAGTTCTTGCATCTTGAAACTCATGCCCTGCACTTCCGGGATAGCCTGCACAAGTTTTAATTCCTGCATCAGAATAAATACCAAATTTCAAACCTTTGGAATGGACATAATCGGCAAGCGCCTTAATTCCAGATGGGAATTTAACTGGATCCGCAGTTATATTACCATTCTCATCTCTTTTTCCCTGCCAGCAATCATCAATGACAATATATTTATAACCTGCATCTTTCATACCACTTGTAACCATAGCATCGACTTGTGCACGGACCTTTACTTCATCAATATTGCACTTAAACTTATTCCATGAATTCCAACCCATTGGCGGCGTAGAGGCAAGATTTGGTTTTTCTTGCGGAATTGTTACATCGCCATGCGCAAATGAAATTCCATAAACTAATAAATTAATTACAATTGCCGATAAAAATTTTCTAAACAATTTTTTCATTTTATTCTTTCACTAATTTATTATCATTAAGATATTTTATTATGTCTTTTGAAATTTTCATTTCATCTATAGTATCAGGATGCCCATGACAGCCATTGAATTTAACCCCATCGATTTCAATAAATCTGACTTTGGTGTCCCCTTCAATTTTTCTATTTTCAATAACTTTATTTATTGATGAAATAATCACGCCATCAAATCTATTTGTTCCCATAAGTATGATTTCTGCATTGGGATTTTTTGCTCTTATAGTTTTTGTAAAATCTGTATAAGTTTTAATATAGTCAGCTACTAATTCAGATCTATCTTTCCATTTTTCATTAGCACCAACTGGTGTTGAAAAATCATTTGTACCCAAACCAATAATAATTATTTGCGGTTTCCAATTGGTTTCACTTGGGATAATTTGCTCTTTGAATAGAGCCGATTTATACAATACAGGAAGAGTTCTTCCCGGATCAGAATTAGAATAGTTTCTTACTATTCCATATCCAGATGATGCATTTATTTGATAATCTGCGTTGAAATTTTTACTTACCTTTACTGGAAAATTCTCAGACGTATTAGTTGTATTATAAACTTCTTCAGTAGTGCAAGTATGTGTTTGCCCAAGATTTCCATAACCAACCGTAAAAGAATCGCCAATAAACTCAAACTGGCGCTTTGCAGGAGTTATAGGGAGTATATTTGCTTTAGAAGGCACAAAGAATCCATAAAACCCACCAATAGTGCTTTGTGTCTCTGAAAATTTTTCAAGCCTTATTGTATGTGCGCCTTCAGTAAGGTCATTGATATATATAGTCTTTTTCCCTGGCTTAAATATTTCCATATATTTATTGCCATCAATTAAAACCCTAAAATTATTTGCACTATCGTCAAATTTTAAAGCAATTGATTTACCTTTGAATTTAGACTCAAAATACACACCTGGCCATTGATACTCATATAATCCAGTTTTATTTTTAACGGTGCGCCCGCCAATATTCATTGGTAAGTTTATTGAATGTTCTGTTGCCACTATAGTATTTGACTTTGCATTTGCAGCGTTAATATTAATTATCGAAGCCAGTGCAAAAATATATAAATATTTTTTCATTACCTCTCCTTGAATTTGATTAATTATTTTTAAAATATTTAATAGCTAATAAAAATTTATATGCAATAGCAAATTTTTCAATTTTGCTCTGATAGTGAAAAAATATTTTCCATTTGAATCCATTTTTCATTCGGCTTTGCAAACGGTAAAGGCTTTTGAAAGCGCCACATTAATTCTTCCCATGCAATAACCTCTGAATTGGTTAAGTCGTTTTTAGATTTTAATACAGGGTCAAAATTAGGGCCAGTTTCCATAATCATAAACATTCGATTGCCGCATAAAAATATTTCAAGATTGATAATATCAGCATCTTTTATAGATTTTATAATTGCCTTTGGAACAGTATTTGGGCTATGCCATTTTTTATACTCTTCAATTAAGGCTTCATCTTCTTTAAGATCTAAAGCAAAGCAATATTTATTTTGTTTTTCATTCATTTGTCGCCCCAATCTTAATTTCATATTTGACGTTTAAATTTATATATGATTTAACGTATGAAAACAAATAATTATAATAATATAGAATAATTGTGACATTAAAAGTCACACTTTAAAAGGGACTAAAGGATGCAAAAAAATACTGAAAATACAAAAAAAGGAAATATTCTTGCAATTATTTTAATTACAAGTTTATTTTTCCTTTGGGGCATGGCAAATAATTTAAACGATATCCTAATCCCGCAATTTAAAAAAGTTTTCACTTTAACAGATTTACAATCTGGTCTTGTGCAATCGGCATTTTATATGGGCTATTTTATTCTTGCTATACCTGCTGCTATAGTTATGGAAAAATATGGTTATAAAACCGCGATTATTTTTGGCTTAGTCTTATTTGCCGCCGGTGCGTTCTTATTTTACCCTGCCGCAGAAGCACATTCTTATAATTATTTTTTATTCGCATTATTTGTTCTGGCTTCTGGCCTTGCATTTCTTGAAACCTCTGCAAATCCTTTAATAATTGCATTAGGTGATAAAGAAAGTGCAGCTTTTAGGCTTAATCTTGCGCAGTCGTTTAATCCACTTGGTTCTTTAACAGGTATTTTTATTGGCAAAGAATTCATTCTTTCAGGAATACATCATGACGAAAAAACCCTTGCTTCAATGGATGCTGCGGCAAAAACTAAATTTTATGAAACAGAATTACTTGCGGTTCAAACCCCATATATAATTATTGGATGCGTTCTTATAATTTGGGCAATTTGGGCATTTTTTACTAGTTTCCCAACAAATGAAAATACAGAAAATAAAAGTGAAAAAATTAAATATTCTACTTCATTCATAGAATTAATAAAAAAGCCAAAGTTTCGATTAGGGGTAATTGCGCAATTCTTTTATGTTGGCGCGCAAGTTGGCATTTGGTCTTATATTGTAAGATATGCAGGTGCGGAACTTGGCTTAACTGATAAGCAAGCCGCAAACTATATTCTCTATAGTCTTATTTTTTTTGTTGCTGGCCGCTTTATCGGAACTTATTTAATCAAAGTTCTTAATGCCACAAGAATACTTCAGTATTTTGCCGGAATTAATATTATATTCTGTGCAATTGCGATAATTATTGGCGGGCAGAATGGACTTTGGGCGCTTGTGGCATCTTCATTCTTTATGTCTATAATGTTCCCTACTATTTTTGCGGTTTCGATTAATGATGCAGGAATTCATACAAAAGCGGCATCATCCTTATTGGTCATGAGCATTATTGGCGGCGCGGTTCTTACCCCGCTTATGGGTTTAATTTCAGACAATAGTGCCATAAGAAATGCAATAATAATTCCTTTTATTTCTTTTGCCGTGATTTTGTTTTTCGCTTATAAAATGAAAAATGAAAAAGTTTCTAATGAACAAGCTATAAGTCATTAAGCTTTGATAATAGATTCGCATCATCATTTTTGGGAAATTGGAAAAAATGGGCATGAATGGCCCACGAAAGAGCTTGAGCCTATATTTAAGGATTTTACGGAAATTGAATTGAATCAAACCGTAAAAGACTTAAGCATAATAGCCACAATTCTTGTTCAGTCACAACCCAATGATCTTGATACGGATTATATGTTAGAATCCACACTTAATAGTAATATTGTTAAAGGCATTGTTGCTTGGGCCGATTTAACTTCTGAAAGCTTTGAAACCAGACTTTCAAAACTTATTTCTTATCCAAAGTTCAAAGGTCTTAGGCCAATGCTTCAAAATCTTGAACAAGATGACTGGATATTAAGAAAAGATATAAAGCCAGCCATAAAACTAATGACTGAAAATAAGCTAACATTTGATGCATTAGTTTTCACAAGGCACTTAGCTTTTTTATATGAGTTTGCCAAACAAAATCCCAATTTAAAAATTGTGATTAATCATATGGCAAAGCCCGCAATAAAAGAATATTATTCAAATCCGCAAAGTATGATTATTTGGCAGCATAATATAGCAAAGCTAAGCAAATTGCCTAATGTATATTGCAAAATATCTGGTCTTTATACTGAAATGGGTGAGTTAGAAGACTATGAAATAAACAAATTATATATTACATATACTTTAAAATGTTTTCCATCTGAAAGATTAATGTGGGGATCTGATTGGCCGGTAATTTTACTGAAAAACGAATATTCTCACTGGTCAAATTTTATTTATACTATAATTAGAGATATGGATATAGATTTACAAAATCAAATACTTTGGAAAACAGCAAATAATTTTTATAATTTAGGTATAAAAAATGGATGATAATAAATATCGCGCACCGGCACTTGAAAAAGGCCTCGACATATTAGAGCTTTTGGCGGCAAACCAAAGCCCTATGACTGTGTCACAAATATCAAGCTCCCTTAAACGCTCAGTGAGTGAGCTTTTCAGAATGATACAAGTTTTAGAAGGTCGCGGATATCTTTCTCAATCAATCAAAGGCGACGGTCTTGAACTTACTAATAAATTATTTGGCCTTGGAATGTCACGTGGCCCAAGCCAAAATCTACTTGGAAGTGCATTGCCTATTATGCAAAGCCTAAGTGATGAAACTAGACAGTCCGTTCATTTGACAATTGCTTCAAGAGATAAAATTGTTGTTATCGCTCGCATTGAAGCGCCAGGGGAACTAGGTTTTTCCGTAAGACCGGGGCACCAAAGACCATTAATTGAATCTACCTCTGGGCTTGTTCTTTATGGTTTCATGTCGGAGCATGATAAATCCGCTTGGGAAGATAAATATATTTCAACCATGAAGCCTGCCGTTTGGAAAAAATTCAAAGAAGAAAGTGATATAAGCGTAGAGCAAGGTTATGGAATGCGTAAAAGTGATTATGTAATAGGCGTAACAGATTTTTCTTGCCCTATTAAAAATGAAGTAACCGTAATTGGCGCTTTAACAATTCCTTATATTCACTCACCAAATAGCAAACCTGTTGAACATACTATTGAGCAATTAAAAATAGCTGCGGCTAATATAAGTTCTGATATTGGTGGTTAATTGTTTTGATTTATTGCTTATTTACATATAATAGTTTTTTTATAAGTAAACTATTTAAAAAATATGCGTTATAATATGCTTTGCAGGAAACTACCAAAATCAAATATTGAATTACCTGAAATTGGCTTTGGTGGCGCGGTTATTGGTAATCTTTACAAGAAAATATCTGACGCAGATGCCTATGACGCCTTGGATTGCGCGTTTAGCAATAAACTTACATATATTGATACTGCCCCACATTATGGTCAAGGATTGTCTGAAAAAAGAATTGGTAATTACCTTGAAAAATCGCAAGTCAAAGCAATTATTTCAACAAAAGTTGGACGCAAACTTTTACCAATAGTTAAACCGCCTTTGGGCACTATTCGTCATGGATTTGAAGATGGCGAAGCTTTTGAGCCTTTTTATGATTATTCATACGACGGAATAATGTATTCTTTTGAAGATAGTAAAAGACGGCTTAAAAAAGATTATATTGATATAGTCTTAGTGCATGATATTGGCAAATTAACCCATAATGAAAATCATAATCTATATTTAGCTCAATTGAGTAATTCAGGCTTTAAAGCCCTTGAAGAATTAAAAACTTCAGGTCAGATTGGCGCAATCGGGATTGGCGTAAATGAATGTGAAATCTGTGAAGAAATTTTAGAAATTACGCCGCTTGATGTTATATTATTGGCTGGGCGTTTTACATTACTTGAGCAAACACCATTAAATGGCTTATTTCAAAAATGTGAAAAACTTGAAACTTCAATAATTATTGGTGGGCCTTTTAATTCAGGGCTTCTTATTGATGGTGCAACTAATAATAATCGCCCATTTTATAATTATGAGCCCGCAAATGATGAAATAATCTCTAAAGTTCAGAAAATAGAAAATATTTGTAATGATTTTAATATTCCTATTTCTGCGGCGGCACTAAAATTTCCTTTATTAAATCCAATTGTAAAAAGTGTAATTCCCGGCCTTGCAAATGCTTCACAAGTAAAAGCCACTTTGAAAAATTATGATTTAAAGATTCCAGACGAATTATGGAAAGCATTAATAGATAATAATCTTATCCAAGAAAATGCACCAATCAAAAGTATTGAAAGTTAAATTATGAGCAAAATAAATTCTGTCATATTATTACATGAAAATGATAATGTACTTGTTTGCATTAATAATATTGCAAAAAATGAAATAATTAAAATTGACAATGCTGAAATAATTGCCGAAACAGAGATTGAAACGGGTCATAAAATTGCACGTTTTAATCTTAAAGCTGGCGATAAAATTTTTAAATATGGTGCACCGATTGGATCTATGAAACTAGACGCCAAGATTGGGGAGCATGTACATATGCATAACCTAAATAGCGACTATATTCCAACCCATTTAAGAGAAGATATTTCATAATTTTTTACAAAGGCAGCTAAATGATAAATGCATACTTAAGACAAGATGGTTCAAAAGGTATCCGCAATACAATTGTTGTGGCCTATCTTGTTGAATGTGCCCACCATGTGGCTAGACAAATTGTAAATAAATACGACGATATGGATGTACACTTAATTGGTTTTCCCGGTTGTTACCCAAATTCATATGCCTTTAAAATCATGAATGCCATTTGCACACATCCAAATGTTGGTGGTGCGGTTTTAATTTCTTTAGGCTGTGAAAGTTTTAATCGCGATGCTTTAAAGTTTGAAATTGAAAAATCTGGCCGACCTGTTGAAACATTGGTAATTCAAAATAATGGTGGAACCAAAACGACTATTGAAAAAGGCATTGAAGCCGTAAATAAAATCAAAGATGCTATAAGCACCACCCCAAGAACCAATATGACAATTGATGAATTAATCATTGGTACAATATGTGGCGGCTCTGATGGTACTTCTGGTATAACTGCTAATCCTGCGGTTGGAAGATGTTTTGATAGTTTAATTGAGAATGGGGCAACCTGTATATTCGAAGAAACTGGTGAATTAATTGGCTGTGAGAAAATCATGGCAAGCCGCGCTTTGACCCCTGAACTTGGTAAAGAATTAGAAGCTTGTGTCGAAAAAGCTGATAAATATTACACTATTATGGGTTTTGGATCTTTCGCCCCCGGTAATGCAGATGGCGGTCTTACTACACTTGAAGAAAAATCAATGGGTGCTTATTCAAAATCTGGCTCTGCACCAATTTCTGGAATTATCAAACCTGGTGACAAACCGCCTAAAGGTGGTCTATTCCTTCTTGATGTAGTGCCCGATGGCGAACCAAGATTTGGATTTCCAAATATTTCTGATAATGCCGAAATCGTTGAGCTTATTGCCTGCGGTGCACATATAAATATTTTCACAACTGGACGCGGCTCTGTTGTTGGCTCTGCTGTTTCTCCAGTAATCAAAGTTTGCGCAAATCCTGATACTTATCGTAAACTTACAGATGATATGGATATTGATGCCGGAAAAATCCTTGAAGGCAATGGAACACTTGATAGCGTTGGCAAAGAAATAACTGAATTAGTTTACAAGGTTGCAAACGGCGAAAGAACAAAGTCCGAAGATATGGGCCATCAAGAATTTATCTTAACCTATAAGGCATTTGAGCCAATTGGGCCGTCTTGCTTACCTACTAAAAAATAAGAAGAGAAAAATGGGACGTTTATCTGGAAAGACTGCATTAATTACTGCTGCTGGGCAAGGAATTGGCCGCGCCACCGCAGAAGCTTTTATTAAAGAAGGCGCGATTGTTATTGGAGTTGATATAAATAAAGACGCACTTTCACAAATAGAGGGTATTATTCCTGTGGTAATGGATATTACTTCTGATAAGGCTGCCAAAGAGCTTGCATCACAATTCCCAGATGTAAATATTCTTTATAATTGCGCTGGCGTTGTTCATGCCGGAAGCATTCTAGATTGTAGCGATGAAGATTTAGACTTTGCTTATAATCTTAATGTGAAAGCAATGTTCCAGATGATACGCGCATTTCTTCCGAATATGCTAAAAAATGGTGGCGGCTCTATTATTAATATGTCTTCTATTGCCTCATCAATAAAAGGTATTCCAAACCGATTTGCGTATTGCGCGACAAAAGCTGCGGTAATTGGCATAACTAAATCGGTTGCGGCGGATTATGTGAAAGATAAAATTCGTTGCAATGCAATTTGCCCTGGTACAGTTGATACCCCATCATTACGCCAAAGACTTGCGGATACAGGTGATTTTGACAAAGCCTATAAAGATTTTTGCGATCGCCAAGCAATGGGTCGATTGGGCAATTCTGATGAGCTTGCGGCACTCGCGGTTTATTTAGGCTCAGATGAGTCTGGCTTTACAACTGGTCACGCCCATGTGATTGATGGCGGCTGGGTTATGTAAATAATAAGATATAGTTTAAAATTACCCTTTACTCAGACTATTGAAAGAAGTATTTGATTTATAGGGAGTAAATTATGTTAAAAAAAATTACAATTGCAGGCCTTGCATCTCTTATAAGTATATTACCAATCGCATCAAATGCTGAACCTATTGTTGCAAACGCGACATTAAAGCCAGCAGAAAATAGCCCAATCATAAGCAAATATATGTATGGTCAGTTTTCAGAACATTTGGGACGCGGCATTTATGATGGTGTCTGGGTTGGTGAAAAATCTTCAATCCCAAATGTTAGAGGTATTCGCACAGACGTTGTTAATGCACTAAAAGATCTAAAAGTGCCAGTTATACGATGGCCAGGCGGTTGTTTTGCCGATGAATATTTGTGGCGCGATGGCATTGGCCCACGCGATAAAAGACCATCTCGTCGTAATAATTGGTGGGGCGGCACTCCTGAAACCAATGAATTTGGCTCTCATGAGTATTTTGATTTTCTTGAGCAAGTTGGTGCGGCATCTTATTTATCTGTTAATGTTGGCTCATCAAACCCAACCGACATGAGAGAGTGGAAAGAATACCTTAGCTCTGATGGTACTGACACGCTTGCCAATGAAAGACGTGCTAATGGCCGTGATAAACCCTATGTCCTTAATTTTATAGGAATTGGTAATGAATCATGGGGCTGTGGCGGAGAAATGACTGCGGAATATTATGCCAATGAATATAAAAGATTTAGTGCATTCTATCATAAAGCAAAACCACCTGCACATATATCTAAAGATGAGTATGAAGTAAGGGTTGCCTCTGGTTCTAACTCTTATGATACAAATTGGACAGATGTAGTGATGAAAATTGCTGGAAGACATATGGATGCAATTTCGCTTCATTACTATACTTTGCCAACTGGAAAGTGGGATAAAAAAGGAGCGGCAACTAATTTTGATAAGCAAGCTTGGTATGATACTTTCTATCAAACTTTAAAAATGGATGATATTGTTTCTAAACATGTTGCGGTAATGGATAAACATGATCCTAAAAAAAGAATTGGTCTTTATATTGACGAATGGGGCACTTGGTATGATGTTGAAAAAGACACAAACCCTGGTCATTTATATCAATTAAATACTCTTCGTGATGGAGTTGTTGCGGCTGCGAATTTTAATATTTTCCATAAATACGCCGACCGCGTAAAAATGACAAATATCGCGCAAACAATAAATGTTCTTCAAGCAATGATACTTACTAAAGAAGATAAAATTGCTTTAACACCAACATATTATGCATTTAAAATGTATATTCCATTCCAAGATGCGCAATTTATTCCGGTTGAATATACTGCGCCTGAAATTAAATCTGGCGATAAAACTATCCCTGCATTTAACGTTACTGCGGCAAAAGCAAAAGATGGAAAAACCTATATTGGTATCGCTAATATGAGCACGGATGATAGTATTAATCTTACTTTTAATCTTGGCGACGCTAAATTTAAAAATGTCACTGGTGAAGTTTTAACTTCGCAAAAACTTGATGATTATAATGATTTTGGCAAAGCACCAATTGTTGCACCGGTTAAGTTTAATGGTGGAAAAATCAAGAATGGTGTATTAACACTTAATGTGCCATCAAAATCTGTTGTTGTTGTAAATCTTAACTAAGATAAAACTTTTTAAAAGAAAAAGCCCTCTTAAAAAGAGGGCTTTTTTTATGAAATATTTTTAAATGCACCTATTTTTTAGGTGCATTTTTTTCAAGGTCAATTGTGAAGCTATATTGAGTTTCAACCAAAGGAATACGATATTTGGGTATTGGTCTTCCATTACTACTCCAGCTATCTATGCCGCCCAGACCCGCTTGGATTTTATCAATAAATAATGTGCCATCACCACGTGGAATTATGTCCGAAGAATGCCATTTGCCGCGCTCTCTTGGCAATAAATCCTCATATGGGAATGCTAATGCATTTACCGATAAAACGTCATCACCCGTAATTTTAATGCTATCAGTTTTTGATTTTAGCTTTATAAAACGCACATCGGTTTTATTACCAGTTTCTTGCGGCTTAATATAATCATGATTTTGATCTTTAATTAAGCCTTCA
Source organism: uncultured Caulobacteraceae bacterium (assembly GCA_964443435.1). Lineage (GTDB taxonomy): Bacteria > Pseudomonadota > Alphaproteobacteria > Caulobacterales > Aquidulcibacteraceae > Pseudaquidulcibacter. The sequence goes on from CAYUCW010000006.1 coordinate 21,209, forward strand.
TATAAACCAATTTTATATCCAGATTTTCTATCCCAATAATTTTCGTAAGGGCCGCGACCATAATATTCCATTTTGTCATAGCCATTGAAATTAAATCTTAGGCCAATTCTTAGTGGCTCTGGCATTTTAGTATTTATCGGAATAAATTTCGCATTCACAAGAATTTTGCCAGTTTTATCAATGCCATAATTTGTAATAAATTTGGCATCACTCCCATATTCATGAGTTAGAACAAGATTATTTTGGGTAAATTCAATCTTTGTCTTGCTTGCCGATTTAGAATATTTTTCCCAAATTGCATTATGCTTTAAAGTTCCAGTACCTAAATCATTTTCAGTTGCCGCACGCCAGAAATATGGCAAGCCGCCATAGATTATATTATTATTATTTTTAATCTGAACTTCGCCAGTTTTATCATTAAAAGCAATTATGGTTTTGCCATAAGACAAGGTTTTTTTGTTTTCATCAAATACTGCTACGCTTTGGCTTTTAATAGTTACTGGCTTGTTTAATACAAATTGATCCCAAGCAAGTATAGTGCCCGCTTTAACGCCTTTAATATTTTTCGCATGGGCATTAAATGTAAGAATGGCTTCTTTATTTTCATCAAACTTAGGAATATTTAAGTTAATATCTTTTGCTTCACCTGCTTTGGCATTAAGAGCTAAAGTTCCATTTGCAAAAGCTTTACCATCAAGAGTAATACCCCAAGTAAAATCATAATTAGATAAATCGTTAAATGTATTATTGTTAAGCACGCGATATTGATTATTAGATTTTTCAAATTTTATTGGTGAATAAATTTTTTGAACCTGATAATATTCTGGATCTGGGGTTCTGTCGGATTGGATAACACCATCACCTACGCCCGCTGTTAAATCGCGTTTAAGCTCTCCGGCATCAATGCCTTCGCCCCAATAGAATTTGCCATCTTTTTTCATAAGCATTGATTGGTCAACCCAATCCCAGATGAAGCCACCTTGAAGTTTTTTATGCTTATTTATTACTTCCCAATATTCATCCAAATTGCCCATGCTATTGCCCATTGCATGCGCATATTCGCATAGAATCAAAGGCTTAACCTTATTAGGATCTAGCGCGTATTTTTCAATTTGTGTTAAATTATCATACATAGGCGCAAAGAAATCTATATAATCATTTGGAATATACGGGCCATAAGCTTCAAGATAGGAAACTAATCGGGTTTTATCATAATTCCTTACCCAATGGCCTGCTTTTGCAAAATTTGGCCCACGCCCTGCTTCATTACCCAATGACCAAATAATAATTGAAGGGTGCAATTTATCGCGCATAACCATACGTTCAACGCGTTCGAAATGTGCCTTTTCCCATTCTGGCTGAAAGCCCAAATGGTATTTTTCTACATTTTTTGCTCTATCGCCAATTTGCATATATTCATGGCTTTCTATATTGGCTTCGTCCCAAATATAAAGCCCATATTCATCGGCAAGATCATAAATATATTCAGCATTAGGATAATGCGAAAGCCTTAAGCCATTAACATTCGCCTCTTTCATTAATTCGATATCTTTGCGCATTAATTCCTTGGTCATAATGCGGAAGGTTTTATTTTCATGCTCATGGCGATTAACGCCTTTGAACATTTCGCGTTTACCATTGACCCTTACTTCATTGTCTTTGATTTCAACGGTCCTAAAGCCTATTTTCTTTTTATAAGCACCAATTGTTTTACCATTATCTTTTAATTCAATGGTTAAATCGTAAAGTTCTGGGCTTTCAGGTGACCATTTTTTGACATTATCTATAGTCTTAGTGAATTCAATGTCACTTTCATTTGTTACTTTTTCTTCACTAAATAAAATTTGATTATTTTTTGCCAATTGGACTTTGACTTGATGCTTTTTAAGTTCACTATTTAAATTAAGTTTTAAATTAAACTCACCATCCGTATAATCATTTATAAGACCGGCTTTAAGTGTGACATCATTAATAGTGTCTTTGGCTTCTTTATAAATATAAATACTACGCTCTATACCATTCACGCGCCAAAAATCTTGATCCTCAAGATATGAGCCATCAGCGAACCTATAGATTTCAAGAGAAATAGTATTTTTACCTTTTTTCAGATTCTTTAATAAGAATTCAGAATGCAATTTACTATCTTCAGAATAGCCAATAAATTCACCATTCACCCAAATATAATAGGCCGCACCCGCCGCGCCAATATGTAGCCTAGGCATTGCGTCAGCCCATGTTTCATCAATTATAAATTCTTTTTTCAAAGACATTACTTCGGTCATGTCTTTTTGAATATATGGTTGATTGGCCTCGTGCGGATATTCAATATTATTAAAATAAGCTTTTCCATATCCCATTGCTTGGAATATTCCTGGGATTTTTATATTATCCCAAGCATTAGTATTAAAACTATTTTCATAAAAATCCTTTGGTCTTTCGTCGGAAGTTTTTGAGTATTTTGCTTTCCAAATTCCATCTAAAGAATAATAATTTTTTGACTTTGTTTTATCGCCAATATTTGCGGCCTGAAGGCTTTCATATTGAAAAATGCTTGGACGCATAGGAAGACGATTAATCTCGTTAATTCTTGGGTCTTCCCATTCTTTGCCAGTAAATGTAACTTTAGCTGTATTTGTATTTTCTTGGGCGTTAACTGATTGATAAAAGCATGCCGAACTAAGCGCTGTTGTAATTGCAATTGCGGCACTATAATTTTTAATTTTTTTCATTTCACTTCCCTATTAGTAAAAGACCAACTAAGTTTTTTATTTATGCTTATGAAGACGTCGCTTCTGATAATTTATAAATGCCCATACCAATCCCATTATTATTAAAATAATTATTGGCTGCATATTTTTATGATGATGCATAAAATCCTCAAATGCATATTTCATAATACTGAAGACATAATAGCTGACGGCAAACACTGAAAGGCCTTCAACAAGGCTCGACATTTTCATTTGCAAAGCCGCTCTGAAATTCATACTTTTTAATAATTCTTGGTTCTGAACTTCAAGATTGATTGATATCCGGCTTCTTAAAAGATCATTCACGCGACCAATTCTTTCCGATAAATCTTCAAGACGCATTGAAACGGCTTCACAAGTTCGCATAGCCGGTCTAAGCCTTCTATCTATGAATTCACTCATGGTTGAAAAGCCGTCAATACGATTTTCTCTTAATGAAGAAAGCCTATCATTTGCAAGCTTATAAAAGGCATCAGTTGCCCCAAATCTAAAGCCAATTTCATTTCTTATTTGCTCAACTTCTGCGGAAAATGCGATAAGATTATCTAATATTTCTTCTTGAGTTGCAGATTCGGCAACCATTTGATTAGTAATTTCACTTAATTTTTTATCTGCATTATTAAGCCAAGAAACCAATGGCTGTGCAACTGGAAACCCCAAAAGCGCAAGCTTACGATAATTACCGATTTCCATAAGACTTTGTAAAAGCCTTGATAATTCATCATTTTCCAGACCTAAATCTTGTACATACATACGACCAGAACCATTTTTTTGCATTCTGAAATCTGACCAAATGCGGGCTTTTTTATCAAAGACAAAACAAGAAACAGCTTGGCTTAGGTCAATAAGTCCATCAAAATCTTTTTCTTTGGGTGCATATTTCGAAACGACAATTTCATAAGATCTGAAGACTTCTCCTGGGGCTTCATCAAGCCAAGGAAAATTATGAGATCTAATAGTTTCAAAGCCAAGATTTAGCGCATTAGATGCATCATCTTTTGGAATTAAATATTTTATATAGCTTGAATATTCGCCATGCCTTTCGAATATTTGACCGCCTTTTTCATCAATTTTAGAAATAATCGATAAATAATCAAAATCATCTTGGTTTTGCGTAATTTTCTTTAACCAAACGGCTTCTTTTTCTCTATCACTTTCTTTAACCAAAATAACCCAGTTACGAATAATAAGTGGGGCGCTTAAATTCGGCAAAGCGCGCTCATGCATAAGGTCACTTAAATTTCGACGTAGGGGATGATATTGCATTTTAGACATTTGCTTTTTCTAATACTATTTTTTAAGAAGCGCAATAAGTCTGAGTATTTAAATGTTTTTTATTTATTCTAGGCTTATTTTATGACAGAGTATAAATATGCAAGAACCTAAAGTTATATTTAATCCTAATGCTAAAATAAGCGGTCAGTTTATTGGGAATGAAAATAATCCATTATTAATTATAGATGATGTGCTTTTGAACCCTGAAGAAATCTATGAATATGTTGTAAATCAAGAATTTACCGAAGCTAAGACTTCTTCATATCCAGGGATAAATGCAAAATTATTTGTAAGCTATAGTGAAGCATTAGTTACTGCGCTTATACCTTTATTAAAAGCAGGGTTTAAATTCCCGCCTAATACTAATTTAGATATATTTGGATTTATAGGTGTAACAACTAAGCATGCAGAAGATTTATTGCCCATTCAAAAAGTCCCACACTTTGACTCTTTTGACGAATATAGAGTGGCTATTTTACATTATTTCTGTGATGATAAATACGGCGGCACAGGTTTATTTAGACATAAAACCTCAGGCGCAGAAAGTATAAATAGATTAAACGGACCAAAGCTTGAAAAACAAATCTTAAGTGAGCTTGAAACCTATAATCCAACAACCTATGCCAATAAAGACACACCATTTTTTGAGCTTATTTATGATTGTCCCGCAAAATTTAATCGCTTAATTGCATATCGCGGCAATTGTTTTCACTCTGCAATGCTTGATGGCAATATATTATCAAGCGATCCAAAACAGGGCCGCTTGACACTTAATACATTTGTTGAGCCTATTAAAAGCTATTAGTTTTGCTTTGACCAAACATCATCATAATATTTTATAGCTTTGCTTGCTGTACCATTAAACCAGCTATAGCCATTTCGTCTTTCTTTTGAAACATCATTTATATCATCAAAGATTTCTTTATTTCTATCACCAAAGATTGGTTCTTGGGTTTCTATTGAATAATATCTTGACCATAATAAAGGCGCATTAGGTTTATCAATAAGTCTTTTGCCTTCATCGCCTACACGCTCATATGATTTATTACTTATGGAATTTGCACGAAGCCAAGCAATGCCGTCTTTAATTGCACTTTTTATTCTTGCATCTGGGTTTGGAATTTTCATTAAATACATTAATATACCGCCACTTTCACTTGAACTAAGTGAGATTGGTTCATAATTTCTGGCCGAAGTTGGGGACAGCGAAATGACATCATATTGCTGCCCCCAGATTGTCTTTTTGCCATTAATTATAACTTGGCTTTTCAAAATACATTCAAGTGATTTATTTATAGCAATATTTATTTTTTGCTTTTCTGATGCATCAATAAAGCCATAATCTTTAGATTTTACAATCTCAGTCATAAATTCAATAATAGCAATCATTGCATTATCATTATAGGTTATTGAATCATGATAACCGCCTTCAAGTGGATAGACTTGTGGGAAGCCACCATTTGGATATTGCGCCTTTAAAGTATAATTAAGCCCTTTATGAAAGCTTTCTATGTATTTGGCATTTTCCTTATTATTATTAATAATTTTCGCAAGAAATCTTAATTCAGTTATTGTTGCGTCATTATCAAAAGTACCCATAAAATGCAGGATTTTTGGAACAATATTTTCAGGCGTATCGTTTAAATTCGCATCAGTAATTATAAAAGATTGCCCCTTAAGTCTTGCTTCTTTATCACGGGCTTGGTTTTTACCCCAACCACCCGCCGGTGTCTGAAAACTTATAATATTATCCGCCACCTTAAGCGCATCAACGGTTTTATACCAAGCATCGTCCATATTTAATGGCATAGTATTTTGCTTTGATACTGGTGGTGAAGGCGGAATTATAGCAACAGACTTCATTTCTGATAAAAGAGTATTTTTATTTAAAGCATATCCTTTTTCAGATTCTAATAAATATGTTTCCCATAATTGCTTTTCTTGGGGTGCAATATTTTTAATTCTTTCCAATGTTAAAGGTAAAGCACTTGTACTTGTGCCAATTTGTTTTGCACTTATTGGTGCAGCAATTGAGCCAAACAAGAGACTTAAAAGGATAATTTTTTTCATAATTTGCTCTGACTATTTTTCTTTAATTGCAGAAATAAGCTTTTTCATATTTTCAATATATGCGCCTGTAGAAATACCAATTTCTGGATTATTAGTTGAATATGGTGAAGTATCATATTTATCGCCAACATGGGTTTGCAGAATAAAATTCTCAGGAACTTCTTTTGGCGCAGGGCCAATATAAGGATTTGAAATTACTTTTATTGGAGTTGGCCAATAACCTTCTTTATTTAAATCTTTGATAATTCCTGATAAGTCATGGCTTAGGCCATCAAGATTTCTATCAGATGTCCCCGATAAATCTTCGGCAGCAAAATATTTTGGTAAAGGCGTAGTATTTCCGATTTTAATCGGAGATTTTTTGCTTATTTCATTTGGATCTGATTTTAACAATAATTCATATTCACTGCGCAAGCCTTTAATATCTATAGCGCGCCATTGGCCATAATGCATAATAGGTTTTTCAGGATTATAATCAGCATAATACTGACCATTTGTAGAATTTGAACCAGTGCGGTGAACATATAAAGGCTTATTAGTTCCAATTTCAATATAAGTTGGATATTCGCGCCCTTTCATGACGACTTTATCAGCAGGCAATTTAAGTTTTTCAAGCCAATCAATACCTTCGCCAACTCTTGCAAGGAATTTTGTTTCGCCAGTAAGCCTATAGAAATACATTAATTGTTTAAGGTTTTGCGCGGTTGTATGCGTAGTCAAAGCCTTTGGTTCATAAGATCTTGCGCCTTGCGGCTTTAAATCAAGTGAATATTGCAAGCCCCAACCGGGTTGTGGCTGACCTTGTTGAGTTACAATAAATACATTCATTGCGCGGTTAATTGCGTCTAATACTTTATCGCCGCCAAGCCCTGCTTGATAACACATAATAAGGAAATTTATATTTTCGCCTGCTACATCATCATTAAAAGTAATATAGCTTGTGTAATCAGCTTTATTATTCTTCACGTGATCATATTTTAAAGGGTATCTTTGTGGCCAACCACCAATAGGATATTGGCTTTCAAGGACAAGATTAATTGATTTTTCAAGAGCTGGCTTAAAGCTTGGGTCTAGCTTTTCCATATATAATCTAAGTAAAAATTGCATAGCTTCCGACGTGCCGGCATCATCAAAAGTGGAATTATCCCAATTATGCTGAAATTCTTCTAAACGCCACGCATTTTTGCCAATGGTATCATACCATTTTTTTGTTGAAGGTGCACCGGCGAAATCAATAAAATAATTCCAACCGCCTTCAGGTTTTTGACCTGCTATTAATGCGCCCGCTACTTTTTTTGCCGATTCATAATAATACTCATCACCTGTTGCATGATATGCATCAAGATAGACATGACCCATAGTAGCCGTTCCAGGGGGTTGCACCCAAATCATAGATTTATGCGCTTCAACCTCACCCCATCTTTTGCTTAAATCAGAAGAATAAGCCCAAACATAACCACCATTATTAGCAACAGTTTCAACCATGAACTTCGTTGCTTTTTTCATAGTTTCAAGAATTTCAGCGCGGTTTGGCGCTTTAGTGGCTTGTTTTAAAGCTTCTTTTGGTTTCGTAGTTTGCGCATATACTGGCATATTTGCAATTAAGCTTGCTATGATTGCTAGTGAAACTAAGTTTGATTTTTTCATTCTACCCTCGATTATTAGCTATATAAGCCAGCTTTTTTTGCATAATTATAAAATAATTCAGGCCATATTCCACATGGCAAACCTTGCGATCTTCTTATTGAAAAGCCATGTCCGCCTTCTGGGAATAAATGGGTTTCAGTTTTAATATTATTGGCTCTTAAGCCCTCACGTAGGGCCAAGCTATTTTTAACATGAACGGCACCATCATCTTCGGCATGGCAAAGAAACATAGGCGGAGTATTAGGCGTAATATTCCTATCAGGTGAGTGAAGTTTTATCATTTCTTCACTTGGATTTTCGCCAATAAGATTTTTTCTTGAACCCATATGGGCAACCGAAGCATCCATTGATATTACAGGATAAATTGGTGCACATAAAAATGGTCTTGCGCTAAGCTTATCTATTTCATCAGTAAAATCATAAGTTATCGCGTCGAATCTTGCACCTAAATCAGCACAAAGATGACCACCCGCAGAAAACCCAAGTGCGGCAATACGATTTGCATCAATTTTAAATTCAGATGCCCGTGACTTTATAATACGCATTGCTCTTTGCGCATCACTAAGGGCAACATTTGCCCCCTGCCCCCATTTATCTTGTGGCAAGCGGTAATAAAGCACAAAAACGCTAATCCCTCGTTCGGTATAGAATTTAGCAATATCATAGCCTTCATGGTCAAAAACAATTCTTCCATAACCACCGCCAGGGGAAACCAAGATTGCCGAACCATTGGGATTTTTAGCAAGAAAAACATCCATTCTTGGGCGCGTTACGGCTGATGCGTATCTATCGCTTAGCTCATTTGGCTTTGCCCTTTGTTCTATTTTTTCGACAATTGGATTTAAAGGCTGACTTGGGTTTCCATTGGGCCATAAATCAATTGTGGCATTTGGGCTTATGACTTTGTTCAAATCAAACCCTTTAGATTCTGGTGATTCAGCCGCTTTGGCAGAGGCCGCGCCCAATATTGAAATGATACCGGTAGCAAAAACAGCGCGTCTAGTAGCTTTAAATAATTTTTCTTTGCTAAATTTCATATTCCCACCAAAGTATTTTATTATTATATTTTAAACTATTCTAATAATTCTATATACTTAAGTCAATGAAACTTAAATTACAAAATGTAAATAAAACCATGCCCAAATTGCTAAGCTTGCACTTAATTCTTGCCCTAATTAATCAGGCAGTATAAACGCATTTAACGGCACAAAATGAAATTATCTGAAATTATTAATAATAAAAAACTTAGCGATAGGCTTTTCGGCTTAGTATTATTAGTAATAATTATTTCCCTTATTTATAAATACGCTATCGGAAGTTGGCCCAATATTTCAAATTATATATTGCCCGATAATGATGACGCAATGCGGGTTATAGAGGTGCGCGATTGGCTTAATGGACAAGGCTTTTTTGATGGTTTTAATCATAGGCTTAATCCACCAAATGGCGGCGATGTGCATTGGTCACGCATTGGTGATTTACCCCTTGCAATCATAGAACTTATTTTAAAGCCATTTGGCCTTAAAAATTATGAAAGCATTGCGGTTTTTATAACGCCATTATTACTTAGTTTTGTATTTGCACTAAGTATTGGCAAAGCGGCTTTTGAACTAGAAAAATCAAAAATCACATTCGCAATTGCCGCCATAATGGCTTTAAATGTTCCGATTATAATGTCCTATTTTATTCCAGGGCGCGTAGATCATCATAATATACAAATTATATGCCTAGTTCTTGCGATCTTAGGTGCATTAAAAATAGATGTTAAAGGCGCGGTTTTAAGCGGCTTTGCAATGGCGCTAAGCCTTACAATTGGCTTTGAAACTATGCCGCAATTAGTTATTATAATTGCATGGTTTACAATTAATTGGCTTTTAAACCCAAGTGAATTTAAAAATATAATTATTGCTTTTTGTCAAAGCTTTGCAATCTTTATTATTTGCGGATTTCTTATTAATGTGCCGCCAAGTGAATGGAATATTCCGGTAAATGATGCCCTAAGTATTGCACAGATTTTGCCAATTTTAATTGGTTCGGTTTCACTTATGATTTGTGCAAATTATCAAAGTGAAAAAACATTTTTAATAAGATTTCTTACACTTGGCGCAATTGGTATTTGCGTCATAGCAAGTGCATTACAATATCCCGTTTTACTTCAAAAGCCATATTTTCAAACCGATGAATTAATGCATAAGCTTTGGCTTTCTAAGATTGTCGAAACCCATCCCCTTATAAGTGTTAAACCTAAGACTTTGGTGAATCTTGGAATGTTTGCGGCGCTTGCATCAATTGCCGCCATTATTCAGCTAATAGTTTTATTTAAACGCGAAACCCCATCACAAACCGATAGTTTTAAACTAAGCAAATGGTTTTTAATTTGCGGCCTAGTTGTAATCTCAAGCCTTATGGCTTTCTTTTGGCAAGCGCGTGTGGCCGGCATAGCAAATAGTATTGCAATTATTGTGGTGTCATCATTTGTGACTTATTTATTCATAAGAAAACGCTATGAATATGCCATTATTGCACTTGTGATTTTAAATCCATTTTTGCCACAAATGATAAGCAATATTCTGGCTAAAAGTGAAACCAAGACCACAAAATACGCGGTTGGCGGCGGAAAGACTTGTAAGGGCGTGCAGGCATTTTCAAACCTTGCAAAAATGCCAAAAGGCATAATTGCCGCGCCAATTGATTTTGGTGCCCAAGCATTAATAGCAACGCATCATTCGGTTCTTGCCGCGCCATATCATAGGAATCAAGGTAATCGCAAAGCTTATGATATTTTCATAGCTGAACCTGAAGCCGCCAAAAAATTACTTATACAAAATAAAATTGACTATGTCGCAATTTGTGCAAAGTCTGCGGAAATTGCCAATATTGCCAATTATTCTCCGAATGGGCTTATGGCTATGTTAAAGCAAGATAAATATCCAAATTATCTAGAGCCAATTGAAACCCCAAAAAAATCTAATATTATTGCCTATAAAATTATAAAAGAAAAAATAAATGAATAAATCTGGTCAAATTGAAGCTTGTGGAATTTCTGCGGTTTTTTCTGGCGATATGCCAATATTAAGCTTTGCCGATGGTACGATTATCATGGGCGAAAAAACCTATCTGCCGCCTGATAATGACCTTGAAATTTTTGGCATTATGGAAGCCTTGGTTTGCCCAAATACAGGCGGCATTATAATTCTTGACGGCAATGGTAAGGTTTTCCGCCTAAGGCTTAATGGTATAAAAGAAGAAATTTACAATTTCAAAACTTTTGCTGATAAAATGGTAATTAATAAAAAGCGCAATATTTTGGCAATTGCTGCGGGTAAAAAAATCTCAATCATTAATCTTAAGACTAATTCGATTGATTATGATTTCACTTTGGAAAACCATATTAATTCACTTGATTTTGACCTTAAGGGCGAAAATCTAAGTGTTGGTCACGCCAAAGGAATAAGCGTTCTTGACCTTAAAGATTCCGAACCACCATTTGAATTTAAAGCCAATGGCGGTGTTTTTGCGTCGATTTTCGCGCCAGATATGCGCTTTTTAATTGCCGCAACCGGAGAGCCTTCTTTGATTGGCTGGCGACTTACCGATGGTACAGCTTTTAGAATGTCTGGCTATCCGCAAAAACCTACTTCACTTGAATGGATAAATAATGGTGAAGCCCTTGCAACTTCGGGCGGCCCATTCGCTTTGGTATGGCCCTTTATTGATAAGGATGGGCCAATGGGTAAAAATGCACTTACAATTGATACAAGACGGCAAATAGTGAATAAGATTGCGGTTTCAGGCTTTAAAATCGCGCTTGGATTTAATGATGGGGCGGTTGGAGTTGCCGATGTTCATTCGCAATTATCAAAACATATTGGCGGCATTGATGAAGATCTTGAAACTTCGACCGATCCAAGAGATGGCCAAGAAAGAATTTCATCAATCGCCATTAATAAGCGCGGCAATCTTGTGGCTTGGGTTTCTGAAAGCGGTAAATGGGGCATCTCTAATACTTAGGGTCATGCTCTAAGTTAAATTAAAAATAACTTATCTATGGCAAACCAATCCAAAGAGATAAGTAAATGCAAGCCAAGCCAAATATTTTCAACTTAAGACAAATAATAATTTTCGGATTATTAATTATGGTCGCCATAAAAATTTGCTTACCTGCTTGGCAAAACATTCTTGAATGGAATGTCCCTGATACTGATGACGCAATGCGGATTTTACAAGTCCGCGATTGGCTTAATGGGCAAGGTTTTTATGATTTATATAATCATAGGCTTAATCCACCAAATGGCGGTGATATGCATTGGTCAAGAATTGGTGATTTACCACTTGCGCTTTTCCAAATAATTTTAACACCAATATTTGGTCAAGAAACAGGCGCAAAGCTTGCAATTTTTATCACGCCGCCAATTCTTGGCATAGTATTTATGTTTCTTGCCTTTAAAGCGGCATATGCTTTGTTTGAAAGTAAAATTTCAGCATATTTAATGATTAGCTTCTGCTTTGTTTCGGCTGGCATCATAAGCTTTTTTATAGCGGGGCGCGTAGATCATCATAGCCTCCAATTAATTTCATTATTAATTATTATTTACGGGATTTTAAAGGACACTAAAGCAAGCATTAATATTGCAAGCTTTGGCATTGCCCTAAGCCTATGTATTGGTTTTGAAAACCTTCCTATAATTGGGGTAACAATCGGATTTATTGCTTTTAAATGGTTATTTATCGCAAATAAGGAAAATTGCTCTATATTTTGCAAATGGCTTATTATCTATTGCTTAATCGCGCTTTTAATAAATAATCCAATTGATAAAATTTGGATTGCCAAAAATGACGCTTTATCGATTGCCCAAGTTTTACCAATTATAATAGGCGCGCTTGGCCTTGGATTAAGTGCGAAGCTTTTATCTGGCAAAAGCCTTTTAATAAGATTTTTTGCGCTTTTGTGTGTCGGGATTTTAATTCTTGGCACGGCATGGCAATTTGAAGTTTTACGCCTTCCAATTTATTATCAAACCGAGCCATTATTGCACCAACTATGGCTTAATAATGTTTCAGAAGTCATACCTTTAATAAAGAAAGATATTGAAATAATCCTAAGCTATGGCCTATTCCCAATTATTGCGTCTATTTTTGCAATTATAAAATTAATAAAAGTTAGAAATGAGCAAAAACAATTCGCTAAATGGGTTTATATTTGCCTTTGCTTAATCAGTAGCACACTTCTTATATTCTTTTATCAATCAAGGCTTTCAGGAATTGCGGCGGTATTCGCTGCGCTTACGGCGGCGGCAATTATTGCCGAAACCTATAAAACTCAAACCTTGCAAAAGACCATTTTAATTGCAGCAATATTAAATAGTTTCACACCAAGCCTTTTAGTGCTTTTGCAAAAAACCATAGCTCCTTCTCAAAAGCCCACAATTACAGAACAAACCAAAGCTTTGGCAGATTGCAATAATCATAGCGCGTTTTCACACCTAAGAAATGTGCCTATCGGCAAAATCCTTGCGCCAATAGATCTTGGCCCGCGCACCTTACTTAATACAGGTCATAGCGTGCTTGCCGCGCCATATCACCGTAATCAGGGAAATAGTCTTGCCTATAAAATTTTCATGGCGGATAAAAAAACCGCTTATGATTTAATTATAGAAAATAAAATTGAGTATATAGCGTATTGCAAACAATCGGCGGAAATCCCTGATATTATTAAATATACACCAAATGGACTTATGAATGATTTAATAAATCAAAAACCATTATATCTAGAAAAAATTACAAAACCAAAAAATTCAGATATTGAATTTTTTAGGGTTATAAAACAAAAATAATAGTAATCCTTTCTAAATTGACTCTTGGAATATTTTAGTCTATACGCCCCAGTAATTCGGCACATTGCCAAACAAACCATGCTTACACGGTATCGTCCTATCAGAGAATATAGGGTAAAACGAAGGGGGTAAGGTGGTAACCTCGCTCAGCGTTTACGCCCAGCGGGGTGTTTTGCGTTTGCCTGATACAAATTTTTTATATGAAAATTATTTATAGGGTTTTTTATTTTTGTTTGAAGCATTAACCGATAAACTAACGGGCGTATTTAACGGCTTAACTGGACGCGGTGCATTATCTGCAAGCGACGTTGAGGCGGCATTACGTGAAGTGCGCGTGGCTTTATTAGAAGCCGACGTTGCTTTGCCTGTGGTGAAATCATTTATTGATTCTATTAAAGCCGAAGCGGTTGGCGAAAAAGTAATTCGCGCCGTAAAACCTGGTCAGCAAGTAATTAAAATCGTTCATGACGCATTGGTTGAAACCCTAAGCGCAGGCGATGCTAATCCTGATTTAATCATAAGCTCTCCGCCTTCGGTTATTATGATGGCGGGTCTTCAAGGTTCTGGTAAAACTACTACTACTGGAAAGCTTGCTTTAAGACTAAAAACCAAAGAGCGTAAAAAAGTTCTTCTTGCTTCGCTTGACACCAGACGCCCTGCGGCCATGGAGCAATTGGCAATTCTTGCCAAAACCGCCGAAGTTGATAGCCTTCCGATTATTCAAGGGCAAAACCCAATTGACATCACAAAGCGCGCGCTTACTGCGGCAAAGCTTGGTGGGTTTGACGTATTAATCCTTGATACCGCCGGCCGTACTTCAATTGATGAAGACATGATGATTGAAGTTTCGCAAATTGCGGAAATTGCAAATCCATCAGAGATTTTACTTGTAGCCGATAGTTTAACGGGTCAAGATGCGGTTGAAACCGCAAAACGCTTTAATGAGCGATTAAAACTTACCGGTATCGTTTTAACCCGCGCCGATGGTGATGGTCGCGGTGGCGCGGCATTATCAATGCGTGCGGTTACTGGCTTACCTATTAAATTCTTAGGTATTGGCGAAAAAATCGACGGCCTTGATACTTTTGATGCGGCGCGTATCGCGGGACGTATTCTTGGTCAAGGCGATGTTGTTGCCCTTGTTGAAAAAGCGGTAGAAAACGCGAATGTCGAAGATGCGGAAAAGCTTGCTGCCAAAATGGCAAAAGGCAAGTTTGACCTTGATGATCTTGCAATGCAATTGCGCCAAATCCAAAATATGGGCGGCATTGGCGGCATTATGGGCATGCTCCCTGGTATGGGCGCAGCAAAAAAAGCAATGGATTCAGGCGCGATAAATGAAAAAGTAATCACACGCCAAATCGCGGTCATATCTTCTATGACTAAAAAAGAGCGTGCAAAGCCTGATTTATTAAATGCCTCTAGGAGACGCAGAATTGCAATTGGTGCAGGTGTTGATGTTGCCGAAGTTAATAAAGTTCTGAAAATGCATCGTGGAATGGCCGATATGGTTAAGGCTATGGGCAAAGGCGGAATGAAAGGCCTTATGGGCAAACTTGGCGGCTTAGGTGCAATGGGTGGCGGCGCTATGGGCGGCATGGGCGGCATGGGCGCATTGCCAAAAATGAATGAAGCCGAATTGACTGCTTTAGGTCAAAAAGCGGCAAGCATGTCAAAAGGTGGTCTGCCAAATCTTGGCGCACTTGGTAAGAGTAATTTACCTGGACTTGGCACTGGTTTGCCTGGGCTTGGTGGTTTTGGTTTAGGAAAGAAAAAATAATTGTGAGCAATCACAATTTTAGTTAATTATTATAAAGGAAAAATAGAATGTCTTTAAAAATTCGTTTAGCCCGTGGTGGTTCAAAAAAACGTCCAGTTTACCGTATCGTAGTTGCAGATGCTCGTGCACCTCGTGATGGTCGCTTCATCGAGAAATTGGGTCTTTATAACCCACTTTTACCTTCTGATTCAGATCAAAGATTTATCGTAGATCTTGAAAAAGCTGCTGAGTGGATTAAAAAAGGCGCACAGCCTACTGACCGTGTTGCACGTTTCTTAGCGGCGCAAGGTGTTGGCACTTGGAAACATGGTAATAACCCTAATAAAGGTAAACCAGGTCAAAAAGCACAAGAGCGTGAAGCTGAGCGTTTGCAAGCTATTGAAGACGCTAAAGCTGCTGCTGAAGAAGCTGCTGCATCGGCTGAATAATTATGACTGACAATCTCGTTTTTGTTGGCGCGATTGTCGGTGCATTTGGGGTAAAGGGCGAAATTCGCTTGCGCTCTTTCACCGCAAATCCAGAAGATATATTTAATTATGCGCCCTTTTATGATGCAAAGGGCGCATTATTATTTGAAGTTAAATCATGGCGCGCCATAAAAGATGATTTGGCTTTTTATCCCAAAGCCGCAATAACCCGTGAACAGGCAATGGCGCTTAAATCGACCAAGCTTTATGTTCCGCGTGAAAAACTTCCAGCTATTGAAGAAGACGAATATTATCATATTGATTTAATTGGCCTAAAGCTTGAAAGCCTAACTGGCGAATATATGGGTAAAATCAATCATATAATAAGCGGCGCACAAGAATTACTTGAAATTACCGATACGCCGAATACTAAAAACTGGTATTTGCCGTTTACGCTTGCAAATGTCCCTGTTGTCGATATTAAGGGCGGGAAAATTATTGTTGATGTGCCTGATGGACTTTTAACAATTCATGCCGATAAAAATAAGAAAACTGAGGAATAATGACTAATCGCCCTTCTAACCGCGCCAATCACGAAACCCGTGAAATTGAATTAATTTCGAATGTTTCGCCTTATGCCGAAGGCTCATGCATGGCGAAATTTGGAAATACTCATGTTCTTGTTACCGCATCAATCGAAGAAAAAGTCCCGGGTTGGATGAAGGGCTCTAAAAAAGGTTGGGTAACTGCTGAATACGGAATGCTTCCACGCGCAACTCATACACGCGGCAAGCGCGAAGCGGCATCAGGCAAGCAATCAGGGCGCACCCAAGAAATCCAAAGACTTATTGGTCGCGGCCTAAGATCTGTAGTTGACCTTGAAAAACTTGGTGAAAGACAAATCCTTATTGATTGCGATGTAATACAGGCCGATGGCGGCACAAGAACCGCTTCTTTAACTGGCGCTTATGTCGCGCTTTATCAAGCTTGCAAATATTTGCTTGATGAAGGGCTTATTACTGAAATGCCTATCACCTCTCAAGTTGCGGCGATTTCTTGCGGAATTTATAAAGATGAAGCGGTTTTAGATCTTGATTATATCGAGGATTCTTCAGCCGAAGCAGATGGTAATTTCATTATTGCCGATGGTTTAGGCCTTGTAGAAGTGCAAGCAACCGGCGAAGAAAGACCGATAAAAGAGTCTGAATTCACTCAAATGCTAGAACTTGCAAAAATAGGCTGCGCTCAATTATTCCAAAAACAAAAAGAGGCTTTAGGGATATGAAACTTGTAATCGCAACACATAATAAGGGTAAGGTTCGTGAAATAAACGATATTCTTAAAAATTATAATGTTGATGCGATAAGTGCGGGCGAATTAAATCTACCTGAACCCGAAGAAACCGAAGATAGCTTTATTGGCAATGCTTTATTAAAAGCGCGCGCCGCCGCAAAACTTTGTGATATTCCGGTACTTGCCGATGATTCTGGAATTTGTATTCATGGCATTAATAATCAGCCGGGAATTTATTCGGCGCGTTGGGCGGGCGAAACTAAGGATTTTTACGCGGCAATGAAGCGCGTGGAAAATGAATTAATCGCAAATAATACAACAGATTTTGGCGCGCATTTTGTTTGCGCCCTTGCACTTGTCTATCCAGATGGGCGCGAAGAAATTTTCGAAGGCAAAGTTTTTGGTACGGTAAGTTTCCCCCCAAAAGGTGAAAATGGTTTTGGCTATGACCCTATTTTTACCGCCGATGGTGAAACCGAAACATTTGGCGAAATGGATCCTGATAAAAAGCATGCCATGAGCCATAGAGCCAAAGCATTTGAACTTTTAATTGCCAAGATTTTCAATGACTAATCGGCTTGGTATTTATATACACTGGCCTTATTGCACCCATATTTGCCCCTATTGTGATTTTAATATTTATCGCGCGCGTGGTCATGATCATGCGCCTTTGATTAATGCAATAATCCAAGAAATTGAATATTATAAAACCGATAGAGAACTTGTTTCAATTTATTTTGGTGGCGGCACGCCTTCACTTTTATTGCCCAGTGAAATTGAAAGCATTTTAAATTCCGTTTCAAAAAAATTTAAAGTTTCATGTGAAACAGAAATAACTATCGAAGCCAATCCATTATTCGCGGAAACCGAAAAGTTTAATGATTTTAAAGCGGTTGGAATAAATCGCCTAAGCCTTGGTGTGCAAAGTTTTTATGCCACAGGTCTTAAAGATTTAGGGCGCTTTCACACTATCGAAGATTCCTTCAAGGCTACAGAGCTTGCGGCAAAAATCTTTGATAAAGCATCGATTGATTTAATCTATGCACGGCAAAATCAGACCCTTGAAGAATGGGAAGCCGAATTAAAAATCGCGACAAATTCAGGCATAAGTCATATATCGCCTTATCAGCTAACTTTTGAACCAAATACTGCGTTTGATAGAAAGCTTAAGCGCGGGCAAATAAAACCGCCTAGCGATGATATTGCCGCCGATATGTATGAAGCAACTCAAGATATATTATCAGAGTTTGGGTTTGATAATTATGAAATATCCAATCACGCCAAATCTAGTAATCAATCAATTCACAATAAATTATATTGGCAATCTCAAGATTTTATTGGTATTGGCCCCGGAAGTCATGCAAGAATTGGTAATGCCGAAAACCGCAAATCCATTATAAATATCGCGCGTCCCGATGAATATATAGATATGGTAAATAAAAATGGGCATGGCGCAAAAACAACTGAAACTTTGACAATTTCGGAATATCGCGAAGAATATTATTTAATGGGCTTAAGGCTTAAGGAAGGAATTGATGAAAACTCTTTATTCGCGCCTTTAAACCAAGAAAGAATAATCGAATTCAAAGCATTAGGCCTTATGGAGAATACAAAAAAGCACGCCCTTACAAATAAAGGACGCGCTCTTTCAAATTATATAATTGCAGAATTACTAGATTAAAACTTAGTTGGCGCGGCATCAATTGTTTTTATGCCAGTTCCAGAGATTTCAACAATCGCCATAGAGCGTTCAATAACACCGCTTTGGAATCTAAACCTACCATCAACACCATTAAAGCCATTAGGATTTTCAAGCGTAGAACGATTAATATCTGATTTATCGCCATCTTGCCCGATTTTGGCAATTAAAGACATTGCGTCATAACCCATTCCCGCATAACGCGTAGCACGTTTGCCAGTAGCGGCTTGGAATTTTGTTTCAAATGCCGAACGTCCAGCAGTATCAGGAGATACAAACCAAGCACCAAACATTAGCGAGTCGGCAATTGTATTGGCATCATTCCAAAGCCCGGTACCTAAATATCGTACTCGTGAAGTTGAAGCACCATTATTAGTTAATGTTCGCGCCATAAGTTTTAAATTGCCGCCACGTTCAGGCATGAAAATAGCGGTTTGATTACGAATACCAGTTTTTGAAACATTGGCGGCGCGTACTGAAGCGGCTGTAAGACTTGGCCCACTTGTCCCATCATATCTTTCAATACCAATAATATTTATACCAGAACGGCTTGCCGCGGTTCTTGCCGATTGCTCTAGACGCTCACCAAAGCGGCCATTTGGTAATAATAAAACAAGGCTTTTAATATTTCTTGACCCTGCATAAGAAATAATTCTTGAAGCTTCATCTTCAGGTAGGAAAGTTAAAACATAAACCCCTTTTCCGGCTTCGGAAATATCAGTTGAAAATGAAATTACATTCGCCTTATTGGCGCGTGCATATGGGGCAATTGCGTTAACACCTGATGCAAATAACGGCCCAAGAATATAATCCGCACCTTTATTTAATGCGCTTTTGACCGCTTGCACGCTTTCTTGTGGTGTTGCGCCAGAATCTTCAGTGAACAGCACAGTTTTACCATCACCGAAATCTTTTAATGCAAGTTCAATTGCCGCTTTTAAAGTTACGGCCTCTTCTTTAACCGCCGCACTTGAAGCATTAAATGGGGCAAGCAGTGCAACCCTTATAATTTTCTGCCCCTGAAGTCCATTTGGCGTATATGGCGCATTTGCCTTTACTATATAAGGGTTTGTTGGCGCAGACGTAGTATTCTGTGATGACGTATTTTGAACTGTTTCAGTGGTTGAGCATGCCATAAATCCGAATAAGCAAAAACCAAGAATAAGTT
Source organism: uncultured Caulobacteraceae bacterium (assembly GCA_964443435.1). GTDB lineage: Bacteria > Pseudomonadota > Alphaproteobacteria > Caulobacterales > Aquidulcibacteraceae > Pseudaquidulcibacter. The sequence continues at coordinate 41,129 of CAYUCW010000006.1, forward strand.
TTGATAAATTATTTTTTCTCATTTTTTTCCTTAAGCCCAGCCCTATTTTTATTAAATGGTTAATTTACCCATATTTGAATATAAGTTAACTTGGCTTTGATAGCAATTTGTAATAAATACTCAAGATGAAAAAAATTAATAATAATGCAAATGTAAAAGCCATACTTAATTCTGGACTTTATTTAATTGCAACGCCGATTGGTAATCTTGGCGATATAAGTAAAAGAGCCCTTGAAACCCTTGAAAATTGCGACTTATTACTCGCGGAAGATACAAGGGTTACGAAAAAGCTTTTATCGCATTATGGAATTAATACAAAAATTATTCGTGCCGATGAGGAAACCACTGAAAAAGCGGCAAGTGAGGCACTTTTAGTTCTTAAAGAAGGTGGTGCGGTTGGTTTTGCATCTGATGCCGGTACGCCATCAATTTCAGATCCAGGGCAAAGACTAAGTGAAATAATCATAAATAATAATCATGAAGTTTACGCGCTTCCTGGGGCTTCATCAGTATTAAATGGACTTTGTGTTTCGGGTTTTGATTGTCGTCAATTTGCATTCTTAGGCTTTGCACCCAATAAGCAAGGTGCAAGAAAAGAGTTTTTGGAAAACGCCACAAAGCTTCCACTTTGTATTGTATTTTTTGAAACTGGCCCACGCCTTATAGATAGCCTTAAGGATATAAGTGATATTTTCCCTAACCGAAGAATTTGCGTTGCTCGTGAATTAACAAAATTCTTTGAAGAAAAGCAGCGCGGAAATTCCAAAGACATTTATGAATTATATAAAGCAAAAGGCGCACCAAAAGGTGAAATAGTGATTATTATTGAAAAGCCCATGGATAATGAAAATATTATTGATAAAAATGATTTAGAAAATGAAATTAAATCACTCTTAGAAATTCAATCGGTAAAAGACACTGCTAATGATATTGCAAAAAAATATAAGCTTAATAAACGTGAAATTTACGACATGGCTTTGAAGTTTAAAGATGAAAAATAGCCGTCAGATTTCAGAACTAAAAGGCAGGATTGCCGAAATTATCGCGATAATTTTTCTAAGTTGTAAACTCTATAATATTATTAAATATCGCTATAAAACTAATTTTGGGGAAATCGATTTAATTGCTATTAAAGGCAATAATCTGGTTTTTATTGAAGTTAAACAAAGGCATTCCATTCAAAAAGCCCAAGAATCTGTAAGCGCCTATCAACAAAAGCGTATTATTGAAGCGGCGAATTTTTTCATTGCTAAGCATAATTGGGCACAAAATCTTATGCTTCGCTATGATATAATTGCCGCCGCGCCATTTAAACTTCCAAAGCATTATAAAGACGCTTTTCGTCCTTTATGATTATTTTAAAAGACTGCCTAAAACTGTGCGATATGCGGTTATTTTAGTTGCCATAAATAAACCTGCCTTGGCATAAGGATCATTTGCAGCAAAATCTTCGGCCTCGGCCATGGTTTCAGTTTCCACCAAAAGCATAGAACCCATAGGATTTTGATTATCATCAAGCAAAGGCCCAGCAAGCAAAAGATTTGTTTTACTATTAAGGTATTCAAGATGAACGGCGCGGGTTGCCATTCTTAAATCTAAACTATTTGGTTTATCTAAACAAACAATATGAAAAACAGCCATTTTATATCCTATATTTCGATTTCAATTTTAAGCGGGCGGTTAAGAAGATTATTTATTGCCTGATCTGCGGTAATTTCACCGGCAAGTATTTTAGTTATATTCTCACAGATTGGCATGCTAACATTATGTGAATTTGCAAGCGATATTAAAGCAGGCGCAGTTGCCGCGCCTTCCGCAACAGATAATTTGCCGCTTAAAGCTTCTTCGGCACTTAAACCTTCGCCCAAAGCTTTACCAAGTGAGAAATTACGCGAACTTACAGATGAGCAAGTTAAAACTAAATCGCCAAGTCCGCATAAACCCATAAGTGATACATGCTTTGCCCCAAGCTTTACCGCAAGTCGTGACATTTCGGCAAAACCGCGTGTAATAAGCGCCGATCGCGCACTTTCACCAAGCCCCTTACCTTCGGCAAGACCACAAGCAATGGCAAGCACATTTTTAACCGCGCCACCAATTTCCGCGCCAATTAAATCATCGCTTATATATGGTCTAAAGGTTGGCAAAGCAATGGAATTCGCAAATTTTTGACCTATTATTTCGTCTTCACAAGCGAGGGTGACTGCGGTTGGTAAGCCTTTTACCACGTCTTTAGCAAAGCTTGGCCCCGATAGAACAAGCGCAATTGCATCTGGCAAAGTTTCCAATAAAACATCAGTCATAAATTTAAGACTTGATTGCTCAATACCCTTTGAACATAGTGCAATCGGAGTTTTAGGTTTTAAAATACCGTTTAGTTTAGCAAGGCTAGAGCGGGTATACTGCGCTGGAATAACCGATAAAATAGCGTCAACACTTGCGATATCTTCGATTTTATTAACAGCTTTGATATTCTTACTTAGAGCGGCATTAGGCAAAAACAAAGAATTTCTATTATTCTCATTAATATCCTTAACTACTTCTTCTTCAATTGCCCAAAGCTTTACATTAGCGCCAGCCAATGCCGCAACTTGTGCAAGGGCAGTTCCCCAAGCCCCACCACCAAGCACACCTATATTTTGATATTTATCTATCATAATACCCTCAATCGCGACAAAAACGTCTATAGCATTGCCTATACTTGAAATTTTATCTTTTTTATCGTTATGATTATTTATGACAGAAAAGCAAGAAATTAGTCAGCTTATATTAGAAGCTGCGCAAAAAAGATTCGACCACTATGGATATCAGAAAACTTCAATGGCAGAAGTTGCTAAAGACCTATCTATGTCAACAGGAAATCTTTATCGCTATTTCCCTTCAAAGCTAGATCTTGCGCAAGATATCGCGAGTATTTTCCTTAATTCTGAACGCAAACTCTTAGAAGATATTTCGAATGAAAATATTTCAGCGCCTGAAAAAATACGTAAATTTTTTCTAAGAATTCTTACCGATACTTATAATCATATTGAAAGAGATTGTAAGATTTCTAATATTATCCAAATATTGCGAGTTGAACGCCCTGATTATCTTCATAATATTCTTAAAAAAGAACGGCAGATTCTAATTAAAATTTATGAAGAAGGACGTGATGCGAATATATTTAAAGAGCTTACTGACCCAGATATAAAAATGGAGGCATTTCAAAATGCCTTATTGCGCTATAGATATCCGCAAATTTATATGCCGCTTGAGTTTGAATATCTTGAGCAAGAACTAAACAATATCATAGATATTTTACTTGATGGGATTAAGATTTCTTAGCTATGCATTTATGCATGGACACTTTCTAGTGAATACTGAACAAAATCGATTTTATTCATTGACAATTGTGCAGGTGCGAAGTATATATTGTTTATAAAAGAAAAGGACACCTCCCATGTTCAATTATAAAATAAATACAAACGTTCCGCATGTACAAAGTTTAGTAGCCGCAACTGTTTTAGTTGCATTAATGTTTGGACCAATTTTGGTTCTAGCGGCTAAAGTTAAAGGTTTCTAATCTTTAACTAGATTAAACAAAAAAGAACGCGCCTTTTGGGGCGCGTTTTTTTGTACCTAAAACATTTATTCTCTAAATATTCACGAATATTTGACGATTTATAGTTATGAAGTAGATAATTATTCAAAAATCATATTATAGATAAAACAAGTCAATGCAGCCGAAAATTAGTGTTATTATCCTTACATTTCATAGACCACAAGGTGCATTAAATGCGGTAAGATCTGTTTTAAAGCAAAAAACAAATCATAGCTTTGAAATAATCCTGATGGATAATGACAAGAATGCTTCGGGTAAAGAAGCATCAATTATATTGGCAAATGAAGCAAAAGAAAAAAATATTAATTTCCAATATTCAATTGAACCTAAAGCAGGCGTTGCCAATGCAAGAAACTCTGCAATCAAACTTGCAAATGGTGAATTTATTGCTTTCCTTGATGATGACGAAGTTGCTTTTGAAGATTGGCTTGAAAAACTATTATTGGCTTATGAAACTACTAAAGCCGAAGTAATTTTTGGCCCTATTGAAGCCCGACTTGAAGAAGGTAGTAGCAAGCCACTCAATTATTTTAAAGAATTCTTTTCAAGGCTTTTGGATGGCGAAACCAGAATTATAGAAAAACCCTATGGCTGTGGTAATTGCCTTATATTAAAAGATAAAGTTTTCTATAAAGAAGAGCCATTCAATGTCCTTACTAATGAAACAGGTGGTGAAGATGATTTCCTTTGGGCGGATGTCAAAGAAAATGGCGGACATTATGGTTGGGCTAAAGATGCTTGGGTTTATGAAGATGTACCTAAAAAGCGCGCCAATTATCAATATTTAAGTGCGCGTGCTTTCTCTTATGCCCATGCAGTTTCAGGTCAGTATTTTTTCTCTAGTGAAAAAAACTATCTGCTTGGATTTATTTCAATATTTAAAGGCATTATCCAAACAATAAGTCTTGGCATGCTTGCATTAATTTTATTCGCAATTAATCATGAAAAACGTGCTTGGGCATATGATAAAATGATACGTGGCCTTGGAAAAGTATTTTTCTTTGGCCCTTTCAGAGTAAAACTTTACGGTGAAGCCGTAGAGAAAAATATTAAAAAATTTAGATAATTAGGCTTTCGCACCTTTTTTACCATAACCATTTTTAATATTGATAGGTTCAGACGTTTCATCAAGCGGCCATCTTGGGCGCGGTTTTAAATTTAAATCTGAAGATTGACCAAGCTTTAGTCTTTCATAACCTGCAAGGGCAATCATTGCGCCATTATCACCACAATATTTTAATTCTGGTGCATAGAATTTAAGCCCATTAGTTTGCGCAAAATTTTCTAAATCTTTACAAATTTTCTTATTGGCCGCAACACCACCGGCAACGACTATATTTTCAAATTCATCCGTCATAGAAATGGCATTTTTAAGCCGATTTATAAGAACTTCACTAACTGATTTTTGAAAGCCCGCGCAAATATCATTTATGTCTTGCTCACTGATTTCACCATTAATTGTCATTAAATCTTCGGCAAGGCGCAATACCGCAGTTTTAAGTCCAGCAAATGAAAAATCGCACCCTTCCCGATTATATAAGGGTCTTGGTAAGCTAAAGCGATTTTCATCACCATCTAAAGCGCGTTTTTCAACAATTGGCCCACCTGGATAGCCAAGCCCAAGTATTTTTGCGCATTTATCAAATGCTTCCCCAAGGGCATCATCAATCGTAGTGCCAAGGCGCTTATAAATGCCAACAGATTCTATGAATAGAATTTGGCAATGCCCACCTGAAACCAATAATAATAAATATGGAAATTCAAGATTATTTGATAATTTAGGCGATAAAGCATGACCTTCAAGATGATTTACGCCAATAAATGGTTTATTAAGGCCAATCGCAAGCGCCTTTGCACTTAAAAGCCCAACCATAACCCCACCAATTAATCCAGGGCCAGAAGTTGCGGCAATTGCATCTATATCTGAATAATCATAGCCCGATTGCTTTATTGCTTTTTCAATCGTGTCATCAATATTGCTTACATGACTTCTGGCGGCAATTTCAGGGACGACACCTCCATAGGGTAAATGCTCTTCAAATTGGCTTGCGATTATTGATGATTTAACCTCTATACCATTTTCAGCAAATTTTAAGACCGCGGCGGCGGTTTCATCACATGAACTTTCAATACCAAGAATTATCATAGCTTTTAAAGCGCCTGAAGCGCACCGCGCACATCATAACCCGCGTTAAGACAAATATTTGCAATCTGTGAAACATCTTTTCCTAATTCTCTTTGGCTTAGAGCCCAAAGAGTAATACAGCGCGTTCCCGTGCGGCAATAAGCAAAAACTTTCCCTTGATTTTCGATAAGCTTGCCAAATTCAACGGCATTGGCAAGGCAAAGAGTGCCGCCAATAATAGGCTGAAAAATAGTTTTCATTCCTAGTTCTTGAGCCGCAGAAAATATAGTTTCATGATCGGTTTGACCAATATCTTCATCATCAGGCCGATTACAAATAATAGTATTAAAACCCATATCGAATATGGTTTTAACATCTTCAATTTGTATTTGATAAGATACAGTTAGATTTTCGTTTACTTTAGAGCTTTGCATTTTTAATCCTTAAAAAATACATAGCCTGAAAACAAAAATCTTCAATCATTTTTTCTTGAATTCACAAGTGTTTACACCAATTAATGGATATAATGGGCAGAAACTAAAGACCGCAGTCAAGAGCATGATTACCCCAATAAATATAAAAGCAATTGGCAAGGCACCGCTTACACCAATTAACTCAGGCTTTGCACCTAAGACAAGTAAAATAATACCGACAGAAAATCTTAATATTCTATCGATTGAACCAATGTTTTTCATAATTAACTCCTGCAATTTGAAATTTATATTATGACATAATAATATAATAATATATGCGACAAACAGTCACTACGACAAAAATGGACATTTAAATCTTTAAATTAACCAATCACCCTTGATTTATTTTTATTAAAAAGTATCTTTAGCAAGAACAAAGCAAGAACATTTAATGGTGCATCTAAATCTTGCAGCACAATTTAAATATTTAACTGTTACTAATCTTTATTAGAGATTGTAATTTGGAAATTTATGCCTTTTATTGCCTATAGGAGTTTTACAATGTCAAAATTTCAAGACACAATTTCAAGAGCCTTAAAAGCAATAAGTGATTCAAAAACTAGTGCGGAATTATATAATGTTATGTCGCAATTTAGTATTCATATTGGCGCAGAATACTTTCAAACCATACCTGGCCCATATTTTTCAATGCCCAATAATGAAGTAGTTTTGGAAATTGGGAATTTTCCATTAAACTTAAAAACTATTTATTCAGATGAGAGAACCGCGCATAATGACCCTATAAGAAGGATTGCAATTCTTGGTTATGAAGTAATATTATGGCGCAAAATTTCCCTTAAAATTAAGTCTATCCATGATAGAGAGTTTATAAGCTCTTTACGACATAATAATTTAATTGATGGCGTAAGTATTCCGCTACATGGGCCTAATGGTTGCTTTGCAATTTTAATGTTTGCCGCAAGTAAGCATTTGTATTTTGAAGACGATTTAATTGATAATCTGCAATTAATTGCAGTTTCATTATTGCAAAAAATAAAACATATTGAGGCGGTAAAATTAATCCAAAAGCCCATTGAATTTAACCTAACTGATAGGGAAATTGAATGTTTAGAATGGGTCCTTGAAGGCAAAACAAATTGGGAAATTGGGATTTTAATGGGCATAACCCCAAGAACTGTTCAATTCCATATTGCAAATTGTGCAAGAAAATTTGGTGTAAGTAATCGGGTGCAAACCGCCGTAAAAGCCTTAGTAGCTGGGGTAATTAAACCCAAAACCTATAAGCAAGAAACAATTTTTAAAGAAGAATATTTCATACAAACAAAACAATCTGGAATTAATAATTTAAACTTTCATAATGGATAGGCATTAAATCATTCATTAAGAAATTATGACTATAATATCGCAAAAATAGGTGTTGCGATGATTGCATTATTACTTCTTATGACTGAACCGAATATTATTAACCAGCCGGTTCAAACAGTGCCTGTTACGCAATCAGCGCCAGAATGGATAGGACAAAGCCGCAATCTTACCAATCCTAATGAATTAACTGTTCCGCATGTTGGTACTTATAATCCTAATGAAGTTTTATATGAAAAATCAAATTTGTGTGTTTATACAAATGAAAATCAGACACCTGCTTGCGCCGCGGCAAAACAAGAAACCTTAGTTTTAAGCGAAGATATGTTTAGTGAGAATAGCATAGCTGGAAGCGAAGCAACTTGCCAAACTGTGGAAACTATACGCCGCGATGCAAATGGCAGCCCAAAACGCGTATATGCTAATGTTTGCGGTGAAGAGCCAAGCCGCGCAGATTTTAAAGATGTCGATGTACCACAAGGCCAAAGACATGCCACTCGCCCAACCCAAAGAGCAATTGGCCCTAATCAAATTGTTGGCGCTGCGGTACAATAATTGATTTCGAAATATAATAAGTGAAATTCATATACTTATTTAACTTTGCAAAATATTTTAAAGTGCTTATATAGGCTTCATGTTAGGTTCAGGTTCACACCCTAAACTATACAGAAATTAATTAAGGCGCATATTTTGAAAAACATTACTAAATTCTATGTTATCGCTAGCGCAATTGCTTCTATTGGAACAATTGCAATCGCACAAACTAGCGAAGTGCAAAAGCCAGCTGTAAGTGCACAAACTATTGCGGCCAAAGAAACGCTTACAAAAGCAAATGAAATTAATAATAATGGCAATATAATTGAAGCCGCAAAACTTTTCTCAAGCGCATATACTTCTTCTGGTGATGATTTTGATGGTTTAAAAATTTCCATGGAAGCGGCAAAAAAGCTTGGTTTCATCTCCCTTGAGCAACAAAATATAAGAAGCGCGGAAGCATATTTTGCCGCAGAATCTTTAATTGCAAGAAGACTTTACTTCCAAGGCCAATTAAGTGCACGTGCCTTTTCTGATTCAATTGGTCGATGGGCTTCTGGATCTGGCGCAATGGGTAGAAGTATCGAAAGTGCTGCCCTTGTATTCTATGGCAAGGAAATAAAAGCACGTGATAGGGCGAATGCTTCTTCTGCTATTATGAAGCGAGATCCCAATTTTGATGCCGACTCTATTGAATCGGTAAAAATAAATGGCGGCACACTTTGCGTAATTAATAGTGTTGCTATTTTAAAAACCAAAATAACTTGTGAAGATGAGGCCGCCGCGCGTACCGAAGCTTTATCATTACAGACGCGTCAAATTCTTGCTGATGCACCACCACCTCCTACCAAAGAACAAAGAGAACAAGCGGAAGCCAAGAAAAAAGCTAAAGCTGGGCAGTAATTAAAACAAAAACCACTTGTAAAATTAATAAGATTCTTTAATAGCGGCATTACTTTTGGTTTTGCCGCTTTTTTGTGGTGAATTAAAATGGGAATTGGGTGAAAATCCCAAGCTGCCCCTGCAACTGTAAACAGAGAGTTTTTACTTAATAAACCACTGAATCCTTAAGAAGATTTGGGAAGGTAAGTAAACGCATTGACCTGTAAGCCAGGAGACCTGCCTTAAGCAGTCGTTATTCGTACGCACAGGGTGTGGCGTTCGGGCGAAGGAAGACCTTCGAATTCTTAGCGCATTTAAACCGGCATGCCTTGGCATGCTTTAATCGGGTATGCATAGCCATGCCCTTTATGTGTATGAGAGAAAAATGAGAAAAATTATAATTACCTCCCTTTTCGCACTTTGTGCTTCTAATGCAGTCGCGCAAGAAGCCAGCGAAATAATAGTTGTTACCGCAACAAAAAACAAAACGCCTATAAATAAAATCGGTTCTTCAATAATTGCAATCACAGAAGCCGAAATACAAGAAAAGCAACCAACTCAAGTTTTAGATATTCTTAAGGCTACACTTGGTGTTTCTTATTCATCTAATGGATCTTATGGACAACCAGCAAGCGTTAGAATTAGAGGCGCAGAGCCAGAGCACACTCAAGTGGTTTATGATGGTGTAAGACTTGCTGATAGTTCTTCAACGGCGGGCGGTTTTGACTTTGCCGACTTAATGATTGCCGATTGTGAAAGAATTGAAGTTTTAAAAGGCCCGCAATCTTCGCTTTATGGATCTGATGCAATTGGTGGTGTTGTAAATATTACTTCAAGACTACCTAAAGTGCCTTTTGAATATGGTTTTAATTTAGAATATGGAAGCCTTAATATTTTTAAAATTGGCGCAAATATTGGCGGCAAACTAAATAAATTTAGCTATAATATTAATACTAATACGATAAGAACCAATGGAATTTCGGCACTTGCCAAAGAAAATGGTGGCCGCGAAAAAGATCCTTATAATAATTCTGGGATTATCGGAAACTTTAATTATGAATTAAATCAATATTTTAATTTTGATTTAAAAGCACGTATTGGCAAATCAAAGGCAAATTATGATGCCGGCTTTGATTCTTCATTCAGATTAATTGATTCATCTCATTATAATCATATACTTGCCCAGCAATATTATTTTGGAATAAATAATAATTATAAAAACCTTAGCCAGACTTTGGCGTATCGTGATTACACTACTGATAGAGAATATTTTAATCCAAAAGCTTCAATAGTTAAGAATGGCGATTATCTTGGCAAACTAAACGCAATTGATTATAATTTTAATTATAGCGTTGCAGATAGCATTCGAATAATTGGCGGCTTATCGAATGAGAAAACAGAATATAAATTCTCTAATCCTTCAAGCTTTAACCCTAATCCAAAGCCAAGCACAGCGACAGCTGAGTTAAGTTCTATTTATATCGAAGCCCAAGCAGAGCCGACCAATAAATTAAATGCAACACTTGGAATTAGATATGATGATCATTCGCAATATGGTGATAATGTATCTTTAAGATCTACACTATCTTATAGACCGCAAAAGAACACAGTAA
>CAYUCW010000006.1:51779-61324 GCA_964443435.1 uncultured Caulobacteraceae bacterium
GATAATGTATCTTTAAGATCTACACTATCTTATAGACCGCAAAAGAACACAGTAATTAGGTTTTCATATGGCGACGGCTTTAAAGCACCAAGTCTTTATCAATTATATTCTGAATATGGAAATACTGATCTAAAGCCTGAAATATCTAGTGCTTATGAATTTGGCCTAAGGCAAAAAATCGGCAGCTTTATTCTAGATGCTTCTTATTTCAATCGCGAAACCGAAAATCAAATTGGTTGGTTTCCTTGCTGGCCTGATTATAAAGCCCTTTGTGATATAAGGCCCTTTGGCTTTTATGATAATATAGCCAAGACCAAAACTACTGGTTATGAAGCACAATTAAAGGGTAAGCTTTATAATTTTTATATTGATTTAGGCATAAGCCAAATTGACCCGAAAAATGCGTCAATTGGTGATATTAATAATGGTAAAATTCAGCCAAGAAGACCAAAAGACCAAGTTAAACTTAATATTGGTTATGATTTAACGGATAGGCTTTATACTTCTCTTGAATATTTATATAATGGCAAATCTTATGATAATCCAAGCAATAGCGTAGTTTTAAAAGAATATAACTTGATTGCACTTCGTGCAAATTATAAATTGAATGATAATGTTTCACTATTTGGACGCATAGAAAACCTAACAGATGAAGTATATCAAACCGCTTATTCATATGGTAATCTTCCAAGAACATTTACTATTGGTTTAAGGACTAAATTCTAATGATAAAACGCGCCATACTTATTAGTATAATGTTTGGCGCGTTTATTGGTTTTGCCCATACCCAGAAAGCAAAGCCAGTTCAGAATAAAATTATGTCAATTAATGCTTGTGCCGATCAATTAGTTTTGGCACTCGCAAATAAAAATGAGATTGCATCGCTTTCACATTATTCTTCGGATAGACAAACCTCTTTGTTTGCCGAAGAAGCTCAAAAATATCATAAAAACTATATGTCGCCCGAAGAAATAATTGCGATAAATCCGCAAATTATTCTTAAAAGCCCATATGAAAAAGATATTATAAATCAAATAATTGAAAAGCGAAAAATTCAAAGTGCCGATTTTGGTGTTCCAAATTCTATCAGTGATGCAATGGATATTGTTACTAAAGCTGGAAGCATTTTAAATGCCCAAAATAAAGCAATGGCTTTGAATAATGAAATAGCAAAAGCCAAGAATCTAAGCTCAAAGGCCAAAATACCGGCTTTAATTTATTTTTCGGGTGGAAATTCGGCGGGCGATAATACGCTAATAAATGAGATTTTCGAAAATGCCGGCTTTGAGAATATGGCCGCAAATTATGGTGTTGGCAATTGGGGTACTATTGACACCGAAAGCATTATAGCCAATCCGCCAAAAATAATTTTCATAGAAACCAAAGATACAGAAGGCGCTTGGGCACAAAAAGCTTTAAGGCACCCTGCTTTATATAATAAAAGCTTGAATATAGAATTTGTCCCCTTCCCATCTGGCTTTGGTTATTGTGGTGGGGCGGTCATTCCGCAAATGTCTCTATATTTCAAAACTATAAGGAATAAATATGAATAATAAAAATTTAAATCTAGGTTTTATAATTCTTATTATTGCCTTTAGTGTTTTATCGCTTTTAATTGGCCGCGCTCATATTAATATTTTTGATAATAGTGAAACCGCCAATATTATTTTAAAAGATATTCGTTTGCCACGAACTCTTGTTGCACTTTTATGTGGCGGTGCGCTTGCGCTCTGTGGTGCGGTTTTACAAGGCTATTTGCGCAATCCATTGGCCGATAGTGGTGTTTTAGGGATTTCGGCAATCTCATCGCTTGGTGCGGTAATTGCCATATATTTTGGCCTTAGCGCAATTGGCTATTGGGTAATTCCATTACTTGCAATTATTTTTGCACTTCTCGCGCTCCTCATTTTAATTTTTATTGCCAAAAAAGGCGGCGGCACCCTAAGCTTTATATTGACCGGGATTATACTTTCAACACTTGGCGGCGGCCTTTTATCATTGGCTCTAAGCTTTGCGCCCAATCCATATGCGGCAAGTGAAATTATTGATTGGCAAATCGGATCTTTTAGCAAGACCAGTTTTAATGATTTGTTTTTCACAGCGCCCTTAATAATAATCGGCTCAATTATTTTACTCCTCTTAGGCAATGAATTAGAAGCCCTTAATCTTGGCGAAGAAACCGCAAAAACCATGGGCATTAATATAAAAAGCCTCCAGATTAAAATCCTTATTGGGGTCGGGCTTATTGTTGGTGCCGCGGTTTCAGTAAGCGGGGTTTTATCATTCATTGGTCTCATAATCCCACATATACTTAGGCCATTTTATAATAATTCCCCAAGCAAAATTTTATTACCTTCTTTCTTATTTGGTGCCGCTTTCACTTTATTATGCGATATTTTTGTGCGTGTTCTTTGGCTTGAAAATGAACTTAAGCTTGGTATTATAATGACCATTATTGGTGCACCATTTTTTGCTTATATTTTATGGAAGAATGTAAAAAATGTTTAAAGTTTCCAATTTAAATTTATACTTAAACAAATCCAAAATCCTTAAGAATCTAAGTTTTAACATAAACCCACAAACCATAAATATTATAATGGGCCAAAACGGCGCTGGTAAAACCAGCCTTATAAAATGCCTTGCTTCAATTTATGATTATGAAGGGGAAATTGAATATAATTCAAATAATCTAAAAAGCCTAAGTCTTGATTTAAAAGCAAAAGAAATAGGCTATTTGGCGCAAAATACTAAGCCACAATGGAATATAAAGGCCTTTGATTTAATCGCGCTTGGAAGATTAAAATCAAGTACTAATTTAATGCCAATTGATATAGAAATCATTGAAGCAACTATAAAAAATATTGGCATTGAAAAGCTTAAAGATAAAAATATATTTGACCTATCAGGCGGAGAGCTTGCACTATGCTTACTTGCAAGGGTCATTTGTACAGAACCAAAACTTATAATCCTTGATGAGCCTTTAAATCATTTAGATATTAAATATCAAAGGCAAATAATAAGAATTCTAAAAGAATATAAAGCAAATGGCGGCACAATTATTTTAATAATCCATGATATTAATATAGCTTATGAATTAGGTGAATATTATATTTTCATGAAAAATGGTGAAATATTAAAATCTGGTGATAAAGCAATATTTACTAAGGAAACTTTGACCCAAGCCTATGAAATAGAGTTTTATCAAAGCAATGAGTCTTTTGGGGCTTTGCCATAGCAATTCATTTCTGATAGAATGACTGAGGAGAAGATATTTTGCCAAAATCAATTCGTAATATTCTATTGATTTTCTGTCTTGGCTTTTTCTCCCTTGGGCTATTTATGGCCAATCCATTAAATTCTCAGAATTTTATAGTTAAGGATGAATTTTCTATCCCTGAGTTTGAAAATTGGAAAAATGCCGATCTTTCACGTGCGCAAACTATAAGAAAATTTGAAATCTATTTAAAATCACAAAAAGTGAATAATGTTCTTCCGACTTATCAGATTTTAAGAACTGCAAGCTCGGCAAAGGAATGCAATGAATCGGCTTTTTATATTCCGCCGCGCAAGCTTTGGCCAAATATTGTGCAAACCCTAAAATTCATAAAGCTTGAGCTTAAGCCAAAACTTGGCACATTTGAAGCAGTATCAGGTTATCGTAATCCAAGCCTTAATTCCTGTGCAGGGGGCGCAAAAAATAGTACCCACGCCAATTATTATGCGCTTGATTTAATTCCAAAATCGGAGCTTACCCGCGAAAAACTTATTTATAATATTTGCAAAGTTCATGATAAGGTTGGCCGTAAATATCATATTGGGCTTGGCTTTTATACAGGCGTAAGATTTCACATAGATAGCCGCGCCTATAGACGTTGGGGCGCAGATGGCAGAAGTTATTCTTCGCCTTGTGGAATATTAAAAGACCCTGAAAAAGTGCCGCCGCCGCCGGCATAATGAGAAAAAGCATAGCTTATTAAATAAAATCAATATATTTAATCGCTAGAGGAAATATATAAATGAAAATTTTTATTGCATTGATTTTATTTTTTGGCATTTTTGCAAGTCCTGCAATCGCGCAAATAAGCATAAAAGATGGTCGTATAATTGAAAAATCAGGAAATGATTTTATTATGCGCGGCATTAATCATGGGCATACATGGTCAAAAGATAAAACCAGAAATGTCCTTATTAATGTTTCAAAGACAAAATCAAATACTATTAGAATTGCACTTAGTAACGGGAAGATTTGGGATAAATCTACAAAAGCAGAAGTTCAAGAAATCATAAAACAAGCCAAGCTTTTAAACCTTATTCTTGTCCTTGAAGTACATGACACAACAGGTCATGAGCCAAGCAATAGGGATGAAAATTATAAATCCTCTACTATTCTAGAAGCGGCACATTATTGGCTAGAAATCAAAGACCTTTTAATAGGTCAAGAAGATTTTGTGATATTAAATATTGGTAATGAGCCTTCGGGAAATGGCGAAAACGCCAATCTATATTGGTTTGAGCAACATAAAGAAGCAATCGCTATACTTCGTGCCGCAGGTATTAAAAATACTATTATGATAGATGGCGCGAATTGGGGGCAAGAAAGCAGTTTAACAATGGCAAAAACTGCACCCGAATTATTTGCGTCTGACCCTTTAAAAAATTTAATTTTCAGTGTGCATATGTATCAAGTTTATAATAGTCCGGAGAAAGTAAAAAATTATATTGATATTTACATTAATAATAAATTGCCGCTTATAATTGGTGAATTTGGACCAGATCATCAAGGCGATGCCGTCGATGAACAAACAATTTTCGATTATTCATATGAAAAAGGAATTGGTTGGCTTGGTTGGTCATGGTCTGGCAATTCTGAAATTGCCGCCAATCTAGACATTGTACAAGACTATAATCCTAAAAAGCTTTCACCATGGGGGGAGCAAATTATAAATGGCCCTAATGGGATTAAACAAAGCTCTAAAATTGCAAGTATTTATACAAGACAGCCAGTATATAAAAAAGTTTGGAAGATTATTTTACGAACAAAGCATAAAATTTCAAAAGCCAATACATCTTCTATAATTAAATAATTTCCTTGCGTTATTTTATCGCGCCTTTAAGACTTGACGAATAATAAATTTTAGGCTGATTGCAATTATGGATATTAAACAGATAAAAATTGGCGCACGCGGCTCTCCGCTTTCTTTGACGCAAACAAAATGGCTTAGACAAGAACTTGCAAATGCCCTGAAAATTGAAAACATCGAAGAAAATCTGCCTATTTTTCCTATAATTACGCAAGGAGATAAAATTCAAGATAGAGCCCTTCTTGAAGCTGGCGGTAAGGGACTTTTTACAAAGGAACTTGACGAAGCTTTGTTGGATGGGCGTATTGATTGCGCGGTACATTCAATGAAAGATGTACCAACAATTTTACCAGATGGAATAATCTTACTCGGAAGCCCAAAACGCGAAGATAGGCGCGATGCTTTAATAACTAAAAATGGCATTAGCCTTGAAGAATTGCCAATTGGTGCAACACTTGGCACCGCTTCCTTAAGACGTAGCGCGCAATTTTTACGCGCCCGTCCCGATTTAAAAATTGGCCTTTTAAGAGGCAATGTCGGCACGCGCCTTAGTAAAATTGATAATGATGAGTTTGACGCAACTATTCTTGCCATGGCAGGACTTAAAAGACTTGGTATAGAAGCGCCCCATCAAGCAATTGACCCTTTCTTAATGCCGCCTGCAATTGCGCAAGGCGCACTGGCGATAACCGCAAGAGAAAATGATAATCGAATTATAAATGCTTTTAAACTTATAGAAGATTTGGCAACCAATATTGAAACCGCCGCAGAGCGCGGATTTTTACGCGCACTTGATGGATCTTGCCGTACACCTATTGCTGCTTATGCCATTTATGAAAATGAAACTCTAAGTTTCAAAGGACAATTGCTTAGTGATGATGGGAAAAAAGAATATCTAGAATCTGGCACTATTATTACAAAAGATTTGCAAGAAGCCGAAAATTTTGGCAAACATTTAGGTGAGAAAATCAAGGAAGCCACTTAATAAAATGGCAAATTCAAAATATAAAAATATCCTTATTATACGTTCCGAACCTGGCGCATCAAAAACTGCGGCTAAGATTTTGGACCTTGGATATTCGCCAATTATACTTCCGGCGGCAGTTTTATCGGCAACTAATAATCCTATAAATATTGAATCGATCCAAGCGTTTCTTATTACAAGTTCTAATGCGCCAAGACTTGCCAATTTAACGAAGGAATGTTTTGAAATCCCTGTTTATGCGGTTGGTGATGCCACCCAAAAAGCGGCAATAGATAGAGGCTTTAAAGAAGTTATATCCGCAGGGGGCGACGCAAGCACACTTGCAATGCTGGTTGCCGATAGGCTTAAGGCAAAGAATGGGGCATTAGTTCATTTAAGAGGTAATGAGGTCGCGGGAGACGTTAAAGGCCTTCTTGAAGCTTGCGGCTTTGAAGTTAAAACCGAAATAATCTATGAAACCATTGAAAACCCTGAGTTTGAATTAAATATCAATAATATTTTAAAAAATAATCAAGGCGCAGTTTTATTTCACTCACCTAAAGGCGCACAAAGATTTGCAAAATTTGCCGATAAATCACTTTTGAAAAATTGGGAAGCTTTGGCGATTTCAAACGGGGTTAGCGATAAAATCAATAATCTGTTTGAAAATATCAAAATCTCTACTAGCCCTAATGAAAATAGTATTCTAAAGCTTTTAGAATGAAAAAATTATTTCTTGCACTTATATTTATATTTTCTGCAAATATTGCAAATGCCCAAATATGTAAGCCTATTTTTGGATTTTATCCGTATTGGCGTTATGATGCCGTTCCGCTTGAAACCCTTAAATGGGATAGTTTTTCGCATTTAAATATTGCTTTTGCATATCCCGATGAAAATGGCGGTCTAGTAACTTCGCATTTTAATAATAAGCTTAAGGATGTTGCGGATTTTACGCATTCTAAAAATCGTAAAATTATTTTATCAATTGGCGGCGCGGGTAATGATAGCAAAAACTATAGTATTTTCACCAAGGATGATAAGAAAATTCAAAAATTCACTAATGAAGTAAAAAGCTATATTTATGAAAATAATCTTGATGGCATTGATATTGATTGGGAATATTGGACCTATCAATCAAAACTTGGTCGCGGCGGAAATGACCCAATTGAAAGTGTAAATCTTTTAAAGCTATTAAAATCATTAAGGGCGGCATTACCCGATAAATTAATAACTATGGATATTCCCGCAGTTGCTTGGGGACAAGAGCAGTTTTTGGTCGAAACCCAAAACTATGTCGATTATGTTAATCTAATGGCTTATGATTTTACAGGACCATGGGAGTCTAGTGAAATTGGTCACCATTCAAGCCTGATAGATTTTAATAAAGCACTTGAATATACTATTAATCGCGGCTTTAAACAGGAAAAGCTTATTATTGGTGTTCCATTTTACGGAATTGATTTTTCAAATGGCAAACTAAATGCCAAGCAAGTTCCTTATTATATGGCAATCGAAAATATTTCTAATATTGATGAAATTAATAAGGGTAAGAAAAATAAACTTTATTATGAAACGCCATCAATTATGACACAAAAGGCGCAAATAATTCAAAAATATTTTGCAGGAACAATGATTTGGGAATTAACCCAAGATACAAATAATGAATATAGCCTTCTTGATGCTATAAATAATGCGCAGAATAATTGCCTGAAGCATTAAAATAACTTGCATTCTACTTAATTTCGCCATTATTTAATTCCAGAAAAATTAAAAAGGTGAGAAATGCGCAATAAAATTCTTAATTTAGACAGTAATTATTTATCTGAAAAAATGGTTTTTATTGCCAGAGTTTTGGTCGGCCTAATTTTCGGATTATTAATTGCATATATTATAAAGACTATAGACCACACAAAAAATACAGATATAGAAGTTTGGCAAACTGTAAGTTTAAATGTCTTATTATGTTCGGCGTTTATACTTTGGGCATGCCTTGGGAATTTAAGGAATAAAACCCTTATAATCTGGACAATATTTATAAGCTGTTTAGTTGCCTATATTGCATATTACTCACAAATTATTTTTGAGCATTATTTTTTTGATCCCAAAAATCTTTTTTGGCTTTTTCCCCTTTTATTTATTTTCAATGAATTAGTAATCTCAGGTGATAAGTCAAACCGAATAATTGCCCCTTATAATTTTTATTTTGAAGAAGCCTGGAAGCGCGGAGTACAGCTTACATTGGCGCTTATATTCTGTGGTCTTTTTTGGCTTATATTATTTTTAGGTTCTACACTTTTAAATATTATTGGAATTAAATGGTTTGGCGAATTAATAAAAAATACTTATTTCGCATGGGCGGTTTCGGGCATTGCCATGGGCTTTGCGGTTCATTTAAGTGACGTGAAACCAAACATCCTAGAGAATTTCCGTAATCTTATTTTAAATATATTATCTTGGCTTTTGATAGTTATTGTTATTGTCACAAGCATATTCTTAGGAAGTCTTTTTGTAACCGGATTAAAGCCCCTATGGGATACTAATGCCGCAACGGCAAGCCTTCTTACGGGCTGCTGTGTTTTAGTATTATTGATAAATGCCGCCTATAAAAATGGCGAAGATGAAATCAATAAAATCCTTAAGCTTGCGGTTCGCATCGCGCCAATTTTGACCCTTAGTTTTGCAATATTGGCGGGCATTGGCCTTTCTATGCGCATAAGCCAATATGGCCTTACACCGCAAAGAATTATGGCGCTTATTGGGGTTATTATCGCTTTTGGATTTGGCTTATTTTATACAATTGCCAATTTTGACAAAGAATTTATGGCAAAAATCAAAGCCACAAATATTTATTTAGCAATACTAAAAGTCATAATTTTCATAAGCATACTTACGCCAATTGCCGATCCAAATAGGCTTTCGGTTAATTCACAAGTCAGCTATTTATTATCAGGCAAAACCCCAATTGATAAATTTGATTTTGGCTTTCTTAAGTTTGATTCTGGTAAATATGGAACTGATGCACTAAATAAGCTTACAAAAAGTCCAAATACGGCGATTGCCGAAAAAGCCTCTGACGCGATTAAGAATCTTGATAGATATGAAGATATTGCCACAGTGGAAAGAAAACTTAAGCCAAGCAAAATCAAAATGGTGAAAGCGGGGCAAAAGCTTCCAGATAGTCTATTGAATACAGACTTTGTAAGAAGTGACTTTGATGCGCCATTATGTGGTTTTGGTGATTATGATAGTATTTGTAGCGCGGTTTTAATAGATCTTAATAATGATAAAACCGATGAAATTATCTTTTCCAATACTTACAGAATGCAATTCTTTTATTTTGAAAACAATAAATGGAATTCAAAAAATATTATAGATCATTCAATGGACGAAAAACTTCAAAAAGCATTTGAAGCCGGAAATATTGGTTCAACTAAGCCAGAGCCAAAATGGGATAATCTAATAATTGGTAATGAAATAATAGAAATTAAGTCGAATTA
>CAYUCW010000007.1:0-60275 GCA_964443435.1 uncultured Caulobacteraceae bacterium
TAATGCACGTGGTTCGGCAACAAAGCCTTTTATAATAGAACCATCTTCAAGAGTAACCGAGCCTATTGCAAGTGGCGGCGGAACTTCGGCGGTGAAAGTTCCAAAATCTTGTGCCGATAGTTCATATATTTCAATTAAAATCTCTTCGCCTGCTTCGTCAAAAATAAGCGCAGGTTTTGGCGGTGTTGAATTGGCAATCGCATATAATTTATAAGATTTTGCGGTTTTGCTTGCGCCTATAAATTTTGCATTTCTTGAAACTAATTGCCAATTTAGAGGCATTCCTTCAAGATGTGCGCCAACCACCGCAATTTTTATATTATCCATTTTATTCTCCAAATCTATTTGTGGAATATTATATTCCTGATTTTCTGACCAAATTTCGGCAAGATTTATAAGGGCTTCATCGGTTCCTGCTGGCGCAATAAATGTTACCCCAAACCCTGTTCCATTATCCCTAAAGCCCGCAGGTACGGCAATTGCCGCCATATCAAGTAAATTCACAAAATTAGTATAAAACCCAAGATTAGAATTAAGGGCGATTGGCGCGGCTTCAAGCTCTTTTACGCGGTAAATTGTCGGCGTTGTTGGCAGGCAAAGCATATCAATTGATCGCCACATTATTTCGGCTTTGCGCAAATATTCTTGCAATTGATATTGACCATTGAAAACTTCTACTCCTGAAACTTCAAATCCTCTTTCAATAATTTCGCGCACTGTCTTATTTATTGCACTGGGATTTGTTTTCAAAAGATTTTCAATCGCCGCCGTGCGCTCACAAACCCAAGGGCCATTATATAAAAGCTGTGCCGTTTTAAGAAGAAAATCAATATCGATTTCTACTAAATCATAGTCTTTGGCTTCAAGAGATTTTAATGCCTGCTCGTATAAAAACTCTGACCTAGTATCGCCAAAAAATTGTCTTTGTGATTTTAAAGGCACGCCAATTTTATTGCCAATTGATTTTGGCGAAAGTTTCCTTGAATATGAATCGTTTTCATCATAGCCCGCCATTATTGAATCAATAAGTCTTGTATCATCTGATGAGTTTGCGAAAATTGTAATGCAATCAAGGCTTTTACAAGCCGGTACAAGACCCGATATTGAATATCGACCTTTTGAAGGCTTCATACCGATTAAATGATTAAATGCCGCGGGAACCCTACCAGAGCCTGCGGTATCGGTGCCAAGTGCAAAAGCAACAATGCCAGAAGCCACCGACACCGCCGAGCCAGAGCTTGAGCCACCCGAAACATAATCAAGATTATAAACACAGCGAGGCGCACCAAATGGCGAGCGCACACCAACAAGGCCAGTTGCAAATTGATCAAGATTAGTTTTACCAATGCAAAGCGCACCTGCATCTAATAGTTTTTGAACCACAAATGCGTTTTCTTTTGGTTTATACGCAAATTCTTTACAGCCCGCAGTAGTTTCAAAACCCAAGACATCAATATTATCTTTTACCGCAAATGGCACACCTGCAAGCGGTAGATTTTCACCGTTTTTAATTCTCTCATCAATGGTTTCAGCTTGTGAGAGTAATTCATATTTTGCGATGCGTGAAATGAATGTTTGCGGCTGTAATTTATCATAAATCCTTAACCGTTCGAGGGTTTGGATAGCGATATCTCTTGCGCTCATTGTGCCTTCATTAACGAGCCAAGCAATTTCAGATGCTGAAAGTCTTTGATACATATACTTAGCTTTCATATTCAATTGCAAATAATGGAGTTCCTGCACTTACAGGCTCACCATTTGTGACGTAAATTTTGCGAATTATCCCAGATTTTGGTGCAATAATTGGGCATTCAACTTTCATTGCTTCAAGAATTAATAAGCTATCATCCGCTTTTACATTTTCATCGGTTTTGACACGAACTTCCCATACACAAGCACCGAATGGTGCTTCGATTAATTCACAATTTGGCGGAATTTCTAATTCTTCAATTGATTTAGACTTTGTGCTTTCTTCGGTTAATGCGGCGACTCTATCAAATTCGCCAATTTCTTGCCAATGCGCACGTTCTTCATCAAAAGCGGCTTGGCGTTTGGCTTGAAATTCTTTGATAGATTTTTCATTATCGGCAAGTAATTTGCGATAATCAGAAAGCTTGAAAACTGTATCTTCAACTTCTATTGATTTGCGTCCAAGCGGGAAATCACGGCGCCATTCGACCAATTCTTCAGCCGAAATTTCAAAGAACTTTATCTGATCAAAAAAGCGCAATAACCAAGGCTTTCCATCTATAAAGGCATCGGTTTGTTGCCATGAGTTCCATACTTGTATTGTGCGACCAAATAATTGATACCCCCCTGGTCCTTCCATGCCATAAATGCACATATAAGCGCCGCCTATACCAACCACATTTGGCGGCGTCCAAGTTCGGGCGGGATTATATTTAGTAGTTACCAAGCGATGACGCGGGTCAATTGGTGTGGCAACAGGCGCACCAAGATATACATCACCAAGCCCAAGCACTAAATAATTTGCGTCAAAGACAATTTGTTTCACTTCATCAATATGTGAAAGCCCATTAACTCTGCGGATAAATTCAATATTGCTTGGGCACCACGGGGCATCATCACGCACCGCTTGTATATATTTATCGATGGTTTGCCATATTGCAGGATCACCATATGATAATGGCAAATGTACAATACGTGATGGGATTTCTATATCATCAAGGCTTGAAAGTTTTTCTTCAATAGTTTCAAAAATTTCGACAATTTTGCTTTGTGAAATAATATCATTATCATAATGAATTTGAAGGCTTCTTATCCCTGGGGTTAAGTCAATAATGCCTTTTATATTTTGCTTTTCAAATTCAAGCATAAGTGCGTGAACCTTAAGCCTTATTTCAATATCAAGGGCAATTGGTCCATATTCAATAAGTAAATTGCAATCACCTTGGCGACGTATGCAGATTGAAGGCTCTGTACCCTGTGCTTCAAATTGTTTAATTATAGGGCTTTCTTCTATTCCTATTATTGAAGTTTGATTAATTGCAGTAAGGTTTTTTAAACTCTCCACCATAGCTGTTTTGGCATTTTGGGCATCTCTTTCAGAAACTGGAAGAAGCCTTAGTTTATCCCCTGCCGCTAATTGCCCAATTTTCCAAAGATCTGCTTCTATTACTACAAATGGGCAAACAAAACCGCCAAGCGACGGACCATCGGGCCCAAGAATAATTGGCATATCACCAGTAAAATCAATCGCCCCAATTGCATAAGCATTATCATGTATATTAGATGGGTGCAGACCCGCCTCACCGCCATCTTTACGCGCCCATTCTGGCTTATCGCCAATTAATCTTACACCTGTACGATTAGAATTATAATGAACTTGCCAAATATGGCTATTTATCATTTTTATATCATTATCGGTGAAAAAATCAGGTGAGCCATGCGGCCCATAAAGCACGCGTAATTCCCATTCATTCGACATTTGTGTAGGCGTAATTGATTGTTCTGCCAAAGTTTCAGGGGCAATCAAATGTAGTGTATCACCTGCCAATATTTTACGCCCTGCATGACCGCCAAATTCACCCAAGTTAAATGACGCTCTAGAGCCTAAGAATTTTGGTGCATTAAAGCCACCTTTTACACAAAAGTAAGAACGAATACCCGAAGCATTGACACGGCCAATTTGCAATACTTGCCCAGCTCTGGCATTGATTATTTTGAAATTTTCAATTTCTTGTCCGTCAAGAGTTGCAGGGATTTGTGCGCCTGTTATAATAAATGCCGTATCACATAGAAATTTTAAAATCGGCCCTTGCGCAGTAATTTCAAGCCCTGCAGCACTGGTTTCATTGCCTAAAACACTATTGCCCAGTCTTAATGAATAGGCATCAAATGGTCCAGATGGCGGCACACCCACCGCCCAATATTTTGTGCGCCCTGGGTAATCTTGGATAGTGGTTTCCGCGCCACCTGAAATTACTTGAATTGTATTTGGCGCATAATTAATACCCGCCAAAGCTTTGGTTGAAACAATGCCTTTACCAATATTTTCATCTGAAATTACGGTTTTAAGCCAGTCAAGATTGGTTTCAAATCCGGCAAGTATTGTATTATCAAGCGTGGATTTCATTGCCTTTAAAGCGGAATTTCTATTAGCTTCTTTAACAATGATTTTTGCAAGCATTGGGTCATAAAATGAACTTACTTCAGAGCCTGTCCTTACCCAAGTATCTATTCTTAGGACATTTTCAGCGCGAATGGCTTCAGGATATTTAACACTTATAAGCCTTCCCGATATTGGCCTAAAATCATTGGCTGGATCTTCGGCATAAATACGAACTTGAACCGCATGCCCGGATTGTTCATATTCTTTGTCCAAGAATGAAAAATCGCCATAGGCGCCGCGTATCATAAATTCTACGAGGTCTATGCCAAATACTTCTTCGGTTACGCCATGCTCTACTTGAAGGCGCGTATTAACTTCTAAGAAGAAAAAATCATCGCGGTTTGTATCATATAAAAATTCGACTGTTCCTGCGGATAAATATTTTGCGCCAGACATAAGTGTTGCCGCGCATTCAATTATTCTTTCGCGGGTTTTTTGCGGCAAATTAGGCGCAGGGGTTTCTTCGACAACTTTTTGATTGCGCCTTTGAAGTGAACAATCACGCTCACCAAAAGCTTTAACTTTGCCTTTGCCATCGCCAAAAACTTGAACCTCAATGTGTCTTGCATTGGCTATATAGGTTTCAAGGAAAACCCCACTATCGGCAAAATTGCCTTTTCCAAGTCTTGCCACACTTTCAAATGCTTCGAGGATTTCGCTTTCTGAATTACAAATCCGCATACCAATACCGCCACCACCCGCAGTCGCCTTAAGCATTACAGGATAGCCAATTTCAGACGCGGCAATCTTGGCGGCGTCGGCATCTTTTAAAAGCGGTGTGCCGCTAGCAAGTGGGATTTTTAGGCTTTGCGCAAGTTCACGTGCGGTATGCTTTTTACCAAAAACCTCGAGGCTTTCTGTATTCGGGCCAATGAAAACAATATTATTCTTCGCGCATGCTTCCGCAAATAATGCATTTTCACTTAAGAAGCCGTATCCTGGGTGAATTGCCTCCGCGCCAGTTTTTAATGCCGCACCAATTATTTTATTTATATCCAAATAGCTTTGTGAAGGAAGCGGTGCACCAATTAAAACCGCTTCATCGGCAAGCTCAACATGTAAAGAGCCTACATCGGCTTCTGAATAAACCGCGACCGATTTAATGCCCATTTTTTTTAATGTGCGAATAATACGAACTGCTATTGCGCCGCGATTGGCGATAAGGACTTTTGAAAACATTTTTTATTCCGTAATTATTGCGCGAATTGGTGTTGGGTTAAATCCATTGCAAGGATTATTGACCTGTGGGCAGTTGGAAATCACTATACTTACGTCCATTAAAGCCAATAAATCTATATAAAGCCCTGGGGCGGAAATTCCGTCCACAATTCCAAGTGCACCATCATCAAGAACTGGCACATTCATAAAGAAATTTATATTTGAAACCATGTCGCGCTTATTGCGGCCGACACTAGCATTCGCAAATAGAAAATTATCGACGCAGGAATGCTGACTTTTTGCGAAATGACCATAACGCAGAGTATTAGACTCGCATGAACATGCGCCACCAATTGTGTCATGATAATCAACTTTGGAATCTATGATTTGCATCATAGGATTGGCTTCATTTGATAAAAGCACTGAGCCAGTTTTTAAGTAAATATTTCCTTGCGTAGCGATTGTATCTTGGGCGCTATATCTTTCGCTATCATCGTCGAGGTTATATAAAAGAAAATCAACCGCTTGATTTCCTTCAAGGTCAATAATTCTTAAGGTCTCACCCTTTTTGACATTATGTATCCATGGCGCACGTGCAGGTATAGTTTCATCATGAATTATTTTGCCTTTTAGGCCATTTTTATAAATATCCATAATCTATCTCGCGTAATAATCGTCAGTATTAAGAAAAGCGCGGGCGCCTTCTGGCGTTAAATTTCTTATTGGATCTTTGGCATCTATTTCGCCTTTAAAGGCCTTTATACCAAGCGGAGTAACCAAATATTCAGGGCGCGTATCAAGCACATGAGGGCAATTTGCGATAATAATAATTATATCCATTTCCGCCCTTAAAATCACTTTACGATTAGGTGCAAAAGGCCCAATAATTGGATTTATTGTGCCATCTTCGGCAATTTTCACGCCTTTAAAAAAATTAACTGTCGGGTGAATATCTTTTATGCCCATTCCATATTTGCCAAGCGCAATTTTAAAGCGATCGCGTGCATTAGGGAAAGGCGAATAATTTTCGCCATTTCCATATTTCTTAGCATTAGATTTGGCGTTTGATGGGCCGCAAAAACAATCATGGGTTTTGGCCTCATCCTTAATAATGGACATTAAAACCCGACCCATATCAGAAAGAAGTAAGCGCCCTTCTTCTAAATAGGCATTCCATTGAACTTTTTGGGTATCGGCAATATTAAGACGCTCAATATTTGCTTCATTATTAAAAATCAAAACCGAAGCACAAGCATCACCATAAATATCATTTAATTCAAGAACCGAACCGCGATTTAAGCGATGTGAAGAATAACCACCTTTTTCGATAATTTCATCCCAAATTAAATTTTGCGAATTATCAATTTCTTGATTTTTGCCGGCAGGTAAAATCGGCATTGCCTCTACAATTTTACTTCCCATTGCGCGTGCATGCGCCTGTGCACCATATGGGCTTGCAGTATTACTCATCTTGTTTAACCTCAGATTGATGTTCATATAATTGCGGTAAAAGCGCGGTTGTTCTTACAAGTCTTACTTGTTGCACCCCCCTTAGAGAGCGTAATTCATCACACAAAGCATTAAGCCGTGAAATCGGCCCTTGAACCAACATAACTTCAAGGGATTGATCGTTTTCAAGAAATACGTGCTGTGATGAAATAACTTCTTTTAAATATACGCGTTGGGTTTCAGCGATTCTATGCCTTACCCAGCCAAAGCCAGCACGATAAATAAGCGTAATTGTTCCAGCCAATATTTCATCTGTGGCTTCTTCGGCATCGGCTAGTGCATCTTCAATTAATTCCGAAATAAGCTTGGAACGAGAAGGAAGTCCGCGCGATTCTATCATGGCATCAAGCTTGTTTAAAAGCTCAGTGGGGAGCGTCATGCTCATTCGCGTTAAAGGCCGCGATAATGTTGAATTACCCAAGTCTGACATAATGATAGGCTTTCATGTTCAATTTATAGGCAATCGATTATCAAGTATTACTATTTCTGTAAATAGTAATACTAACGACTCGACAGCAGAAAATTCATCACGTAAGTTTTCTAAGCAATTTGATGTCAAATTCAGCAAAAAAGGATTTTTACTATGCGTGAAAAAGGTTTCCAAATTTCAAGACGTATGATGTTAGGAAGTGTCGCTGCTTTGGCGATTGCTTCATGTTCTAAACCCAAAGAAACAGCTAGTGTACCGGCTGCTCCAGCTAAAACTGTGTTTAATATTGGTTGGTCAATTTATGCCGGTTGGATGCCTTGGCCTTATGCACAAAGCGCGGGCTTGGTTAAAAAGCATGCCGATAAATACGGGATTACAATTAATATTATCCAAGTGAATGATTATATTGAATCAATTAATCAATATACCGCAGGTAAGCTTGATGGTGTAACTGTTACTAATATGGATGCATTAACAATTCCTGCGGCAGGCGGCAAAGACACTACCGCACTTATTATTGGTGATTATTCAAATGGTAATGATGGTATTGTTTCAAAAACAGCTAAAACTGTTTCTGAACTTAAAGGACAAACTATTAATCTAGTTGAGCTTTCAGTTTCACATTATTTACTTGCGCGCGCACTTGATAGTGCAGGTCTTAAATTATCAGACGTAAAAACTATTAATACTTCTGACGCGGATATTGTTAGCGCATTTAATACCCCAGAAGTTACAAATGTGGTTACATGGAAGCCGCAATTATCTGAAGTTAGCAAAGTTAAAGGCGCAACCGAAGTCTTTAATTCTTCTAAAATTCCAAGTGAAATTCTTGATCTTTTAGTTGTTGATACTGCAACACTTGGCGGAAATCCAAACTTTGGTAAAGCACTTGTTGATATTTGGTATGAAACCATGGCAATCATGAGCGGCCAAGATGATGCCGGCAAAAAAGCCCGTGAAGAAATGGGTAAATTATCTGGCACTGATGCCGCAGGCTTTGAAGAACAAGTTTCAACCACCGCAATGTATTATAAAGCAGAAGATGCAGTTAAGCTTGCCAATGACCCTGCTTTAATCGAAACTATGGATAAAGTTCGTAAATTTAGTTTTGATCACGGTCTTTATGGTCCAAGCGCCACATCAGTAGATGCAATTGGTATTGCATTTGCAGGCGACAAAACTTTGGGCGATGCTAAGAATATTAAATTAAGATTTGACCCAACTTATATGGCGGCGGCGGTTAAAGGCTAATAGAGATAATATGACAAGAATTGTAAACATAAAGCCAAATCGTAATACTAGAATTCTGATTGGGCTTTTACCAATTGTCTTGTTGATTATTCTTTATGTGATTTTATCGGCGGAGAGGCACCAATTAAACTCCGCCGATAAATTACTTCCAAGCTTTGCTCAAATGTTTGATGCCGTCAAACGCATGGCGTTTTCAACTGATGCTATGACAGGCAAGATTTTATTATGGGCGGACACGATTGCAAGCTTAAAGCGGCTTAGTATAGGTCTTGCCATTTCAGCATTTACTACGCTTATTGTTGGTATGCTTCTGGGTATTATACCATTATTTAAGGCGCAATTTGGGAATTTAATTAGTATTATTGCCGTTATTCCGCCAATTGCGATTTTACCAATACTTTTTATTATTTTTGGCCTTGGTGAAACCTCCAAGATAATGCTTATTGTGATTGGTATAACACCGATTATGATACGCGATATTGCGTCTTATCTTGAGAATTTACCAAAAGAACAATTTATTAAAGCGCAAACCTTAGGCGCTGGATCTTGGCTTTTAATCCTAAGAGTGGCACTTCCACAAATGATGCCAAAACTTATTGAATCGCTTAGGTTTTCAATTGGCCCTGCGTTTGTTTATTTAATATCCGCAGAAGCAATCGCCGCCGATGTAGGACTTGGTTATAGAATTTTCTTAATGCGCCGATATTTGGCAATGGATATAATCTTGCCTTATGTTGCATGGATTTCGCTTCTGGCAGTACTAATGGATGTAATGCTTGATAAAATTGCCCGTCGTAATTTCAAATGGTCATTTGAAAAGGCGGGCGAATGAAAATATTATCTTTAAGCAATGTTTGGGTCGAATATGGGGATAATATTATCCTTGAAAAACTTAATATAGATATTGAAAAAGGAAGCTTTGTTTCCGTTGTTGGCCCATCTGGCGCAGGTAAAAGCACATTCCTTAGACTTATTATTGGTCAAGAAAAGCCAACGCGCGGAAATATATATTTAAATGATAAGCTTTTGCCACCTGACCCTGATCCAAATCGTTCAATTGTTTTTCAAAAATATTCGGTTTTCCCGCATTTATCGGTTCTTGAAAATGTTATGTTTGGTTTAGAGGTTGAAAAATCACCAATATTAGGGCGAACATTTGGCAAAACCCGAAAAGATAATATTGAAATCGCAAGTACTATGCTTGAAAATGTTGGGCTTGGTCACGCCAAAGATAAGTATCCGCAAACCCTTTCAGGCGGCATGCAGCAAAGATTATCAATAGCGCAAGCTTTGGTTAAAAAGCCTGAATTAATGCTTCTTGATGAGGCGTTTGGAGCGCTTGACCCAGGAACACGCGCCGATATGCATAATCTTATACTAGAGCTTTGGAAAAAACATAATCTTACAATTATTATGGTGACCCATGATATTAAAGAAGCTTTTAAACTTGGCACGCGCCTTCTTAGTTTTGATAAAAGACGAATTGACCCGCAAGCCCCAAATCGATATGGCGCCACCGCAATTTATGACATGCCAATAAAGAAATAAAACAGAGCTTAACTTAACCTATTATTTAAATACAAAATCATAATTGATTAAGCGGAATTTTTATATAATTAATGCCATTATTTTCAGGTTTACCGAGGCTTCCTGCACGTAAATTTACCTGAATGGACGGGACTAATAATTTAGGCACGGATTTACCAAAATCTTTCGCATTACGCGCCACTATATATTCCGATTCACTTATACCATCATGAACCATTAGGTTTTTAGCTTTTTGATCAGCCACAGTTGATAAATAGGCTTCTGGCACACCTTCTGGCGGATAATCATGGCAAGTATAGATTTTTGTATTTAGCGGCAATGCAAGAAGCTTTTGTATTGACTTATAAAGAATACTTGCGCTTCCACCCGGGAAATCAGTACGTGCAGTACCAACATAAGGCATAAAAATTGTATCACCAACAAAAGCATTATCGCCAATAAGATATGTTACACAGGCCGGAGTATGCCCCGGAGTATGCATAATTCTAACTTCTATTTTACCTATATTTATAGTCTCACCATCTTTGAATAAATGGTCAAATTGCGAGCCATCAATAGGCGTGTCATGTTCTATATTAAAAACTGGAACCCAATGTTTAAGTACTTCTTTTATATGTTCACCTATACCTATTTTACCGCCAAGCTTTTCTTTTAGATAATGCGCGCCTGATAAATGATCGGCATGGGCATGGGTCTCTAGAATCCATTCCAATTTAAGATTATTCTCTTGGACATAAGAAATAATTTTATCCGATGAAATAGTATCTGTTTTACCAGCGAACATATCATAATCCAAAACTGGATCTATGATTGCACATTTTTTAGTTTCAGGGTCACTTATAATATAAGTAAAAGTTGCCGTTTCTTTGTCAAAAAAATTATGAATTTGCATAATAGTGTCCTAAATCGAATAAAATAATTTGTGTAATTCTTCGGCGATTACTGCTGCACCGATAAGAAGCGTAAAAAGGCTAAATATTTTTTTTAATTTTTCGCCTTCAATTTTTTTGCCAATACTTGTTCCAATCCACATTCCAAACAATGTTAAGCCTAGAAATATTCCAATAAGTTTTAAATCAATTGGGATTCCTGCGATAATATCGCCTTTAAAACCAACCAAGGAATTTATTGCAATTATAGCAAGAGAAGTGCCGATTGCTTCTTTCATAGAAAGTCCAAATAAAGCAATCAGGGTTGGAATTATAAGAAAGCCTCCGCCCGCACCAACCATTCCTGTAAGTAGGCCCACACCGGCACTACAGAAAATAAGCTTTAGCCCTGTTCTTAATGTAAGTTCATTAGAATTAGCTTGTTTAATTTTCATAGGGCGCAACATTAAAATTGCCGCAAGTATCATAAGGCCTGCAAACAATAGCATTATTAAAATATCTTTCGGGATACTTAATATTGGATCTGGAATGGACGGAACAATAAAAGTGCGCGTGAAAAGCACCATAAGCATTGCAGGTATAGTGAATAAAAGCACCGCTCTAATATTGACCTGCTTATCTTGCCAATAACGCACCGCGCCAGTTAAAGCGGCAGTCCCGACAATTAGCAAAGAATAACCTGTGGCTACTATCGGATTAACACCCAATAAATAAACTAATATGGGAACGGCAAGGATAGAGCCGCCTGCACCAATTAAGCCAAGCGTCATTCCCATTAAAATCACTAAAATATAGCCAAGGATTTCCATTCTAGTTTACGCAACAATTAGTCACAGGACCGATATTTTTATTCCAAGGCATTTTGGCCATAACTAGCGCTAGACCGCAAAATCCTGAAAGCCCTGCGAAAATAAGTCCTGCACCGAAAAATCCGCTTAAGAGGAAAAATAGCGGATTTACAAAATAAGCTAATATACTTCCTAAGAAAACACCTAGCCCTATTGTTAATTGTACTTGCTGATCCAGTGGTAAGAAAAATTTTCCTGATTTCGCAATTTCATTTCCAGCAGATGCCCAAGCAGTTATGCCGCCTTCAAGATTATAAACTTCAAGGTCTTTGTCTTCTGCTACTAATTTTTGGCAAGCATTTAAGCTTCTTTTTCCGGTGCGACACATTATCACTAATTTTTTATCGCTTGTATTTGGAATTTTTGATTTATTAAACGATCCAAGCGGAACTAGTATTGCGCCATCTATTTTTTCCGCTGAATGCTCAGCAGGCTCGCGCACATCCACAAGCATTACTTCGTCTGATGCAATCCATTTTTTCAAAATATCAGCATTAATCGTTTTTATTGGCATTAGTTTTTCCTATTTTTATTTCTATAAAAATAAGTATATTATAATATTCTAATAAATGCAAGTAATATTTCGCACAATCCAAAAAAAGGAAATTTTTTTAAGTGATAATTAAGAGAGTTGTAAGGCAGGTACACACAATTATGGTTGCTTGTACTCTTAGATTAAAAAACCATGTTTCGATTATTTTTTTTCTTTTTAATTCAAAGTCAAAAATAAGGAGAATTGAAAAACAAATAATTTCAATCAAATAGGCTAGCTTATAGTCTTTTAAAAAGAAAATTGCAAAAGCTATCAAAGCCAAAATATTACTTAAGATCAAAAGATTTAGTTTAATTTTTTCGTTATTATAAAAATAAGTTGCCCAATGAATTCCGCATAAAAAAGTAATTATTATCGCACCATAATTTATTGAAATCTCAATCGGGTTTAAATTTTGAATTGGAATAAAAACTAGAATTACACTAAACACTAAAGGCAATGTACCGCTTAACGTCAGGCATTTAGCTATTAAAATGTCATTGGTTTTCATTTTTGCCCCCTACATTTATCAGAGCAATACTTAACATTTTCCCAAACTTTTTCCCATTTTTTCCGCCAACTAAATGATTTATTGCAAACTATGCAAATTTTTGCAGGAAGATTTTGCTTTTTTATTCCTTTTGGCATTTAAATCCTATAACCCTGAGTTTTCCATTTTTTCAAAAATGGTTTTTGCTTGGTCTTTAATTGCTTCTTGATAATCATTTCCAAACTTATCCCAATTTGAAAAAACAAAAGGCATTCTTTGATTATTTCGAAACTTATCTTCATTACGAGCAATGAAATCCCAATAAAGTGCATTAAATGGGCAGGCTTTTTCGCCAAGCATTTCATTTGGATTATAGAAGCAATTTTTGCAATAATCGCTCATACGATTTATATATTTGCCACTTGCGGCATAAGGTTTACTTGCAACCAAACCGCCATCGGCAAAAAGCGCCATGCCAAGCGTATTTGGCAATTCAACCCATTCAATCGCGTCCGAATAAACCGCTAGATACCAATCCGTTACTTCTTTTATATCAAGCCCTGCAATCAAGGCAAAATTTCCAGTAATCATAAGTCTTTGAATATGATGCGAATAGGCAAATTTTTGTGTATGACTTACCGCTTCTTTAACACAAAACATATTGGTATTTGCACCCCAATAAAATGAAGGCAGAGGGCGTTTAGCATTTAAATAATTCATTTCAGAATAATCAGGCATGAATTTCCAATACATACCGCGTATAAACTCACGCCAGCCCAAAATTTGACGAATAAAGCCTTCAACTGCATTTAAAGGGCTTTTTCCTTGCCTATAGGATTCTTCGGCTTTTTGGCAAATTTCCAAAGGCAGCAATAAACCAATATTCAAATAAGATGAAATAAGGGAATGATATAAAAATGCTTCATCTTTTACCATCGCATCTTGATAAGTTCCAAAATTTGGTAAAATTTCATCGATAAATTGATCAAGTTCTTTTAAGGCCTCTTTTCTATTTACGGCAAAATGAAATGGCTCTAGGTCGCCAAAATTATTTGAAAATTTCGACTTTACTAAATCAATTACTTCTAATGTGATTTCGGACTTCTTATGACTTATTCTTTTTGGTGATTTAAGCCCCTCTATTGGCGGGCTTCTATTTTCTTTATCAAAGTTCCATTTGCCGCCAAGCGGCTTTTCATTTTGATCTAATAGAATTTTATATTTTTTGCGCATCTCACGATAGAAATATTCCATGCGATATTGCTTTTTATCCTTTGCCCAGTTTTCAAAAAAACTTTTTGTTCCAAGGAATCGATTATCTTCCTTCATTCTGAATTTACAAAGATTTTTTAGGCCGCGCATTATTTCAAGAACCCTATACTCACCTGGTTCTGTGAAGATTACTTCATTAGGTGATAGCTCTTTAATTGCCCTTGAAATTTCCCCCGCAAAAGATCCTGTATTATCTATATCATCAAATTTAATATATCTTACATTGATATTTTTAGAGATAAGTTCCTGTGCAAAGTGGCGCATAGACGCGAAAAAGAAAGCAATTTTCTTTGGATGATGCTTTACATAACTAGCTTCATCACCGACTTCACAAATTAAAACTATATCATCTTGCTTATTAATATTGCTTAGGCTTGAAATAGAATGTGATAATTGGTCACCAAATATGACACGAAGCGCAGTCATATTAGTCTATAATCTGTGCTAATAATTTTGTGCGCTTTTCGTGTTTAGAGGCCCTGCCCGTGACCCTTTTGCGCCAAAGTTTAAAGCTATTTGGCTTTAAGTTTGAGCGCATTATTTTAATTACTTCTTTTTCTTTAATACCTCTATCGCGATTGATCTTTTCAAACGAAATATCATCCGCCCAAGCCATTCGGATAATACTATCGATAAATTCTTTTGTGTATTCTAAGCTCATATACACTTTACGTGTAATATGGAAAATGGATTTATTTTGCTGTAAATTCTTTGAAGTTTTTAGAAGCAAAGTCACGAACTTCGCTGAAAAATTCTTCAGATCCACATGCAAAAATTGCCTCTGGGCGACTTCTATTGATAATTTCTTGAGCTTTAGTTTTAGCTTGAGCCAATGTATTCGGTTCTATTTTAGAAAATTTACTTTCATCAATTTTAATAATATTTTCCATTCTTACAATTGATTTGGTAAAAGTTACGCATGAGTTTGCAGCAGAAGCAACCGATTGTTTTATAATAGGTTCAGATTTTAAATTAAACCTTAGTTCTTTTTGTAAAAGTGTCGCGCTAGTTATAAGATTACTATCAAATTCATTTAGACCTGCACTAATCCTTGACATCATAGTTTGATTATCATTTTCGCCCAAAGACCTAGACATCATAAGCCAAACTTCTGGATGTTTTGCCAAATTGCTGAAAGGAATATCTAAATAACTCTGTTCACGAGAATATAAATAATCTCTTTTAAATGCTTGATATAGAACATCTAGGTCATTTAATTGTTCTTTTGAAAGTTTATTATCTGAAGGTGGCACTCCAAGCTCTAGAGCTAAACCATAGCTAAACATATCATTTGCATTAAATTTTGCGGCATTAAACAATAAATCATTATAATTATTGCTCATAGCAGATTTAATAAATTCTTGTCCTTTAATAGCATCCTGACTATTATATATACCGTTTACATCTCTTCTTTTGATTTTTTCAGAAGTTTTAGTAATTTGGACTTTTTCATCTTTATTTTGAGCGTCTTTATTATTTGAAGCTTGAGCAAAAACTATTGTAGAATTTAGTATAGTCACCATAAGTACTATATATTTTATAATTCTTTTCATAATATTTCCTCCAGTTATCAATAAATGCAAATTTTCAGTATAAACTAATAAGTAATTTAACTAACTTATAAAATACCAATAAATATAGGCTTTGGTATATTTACTAGGTTTTTAGGATTAGTCAAAGTGCCATCTATTTCAATGTCATAGCTTATTATTTCACCTGAATTTTGGTTTGCTATTAAAATTTTCTTATTCTCTTCAAATAATTTAAAGAATCTTGGCCAAGCACCACCAGAGTTTACTCTTTGTATAATTTTCGCATCACCTTTTTTATCAAGCGCGAAAACAAGAATGTCATTTATACCACGATTAGAAAAATATAAATTGGTACCTTCCTTATTAATTGAAATATGCGCTGCTTGGCTGTGTTGTTTAAATTCTTCAGGTAAGCTTTTTATTGTTTCAATTTCTTGTAAATTACCATCAGGTTTAACTTCAAGTATTGTCAA
Source organism: uncultured Caulobacteraceae bacterium (assembly GCA_964443435.1). Classification (GTDB taxonomy): domain Bacteria; phylum Pseudomonadota; class Alphaproteobacteria; order Caulobacterales; family Aquidulcibacteraceae; genus Pseudaquidulcibacter. Next base: position 16,066 of record CAYUCW010000007.1, read on the forward strand.
TGAATTGCTTAGTTCATTCACAAGATATGCACGGCTTAAGCTTGGGTGGAATGCAAGATGCCTTGGCCCATTTCCTGCATTGGCTTTATAGGCAATCTGTTTTTTACCTAAGCCTTTATTATTTATTGCAAATTTAAGAACTTCATCTGTACCTAAATCCACTGAATATAGAAAATTATTGTGGAAACCAACCCAATGGGCATGTGCGGCCTCTTGTCTTGATTTATTTGGTCCAGTACCTTTATTTGTGTAAGTATTTAAAAGTTTTAAACTTCCATCTTTTTTAATTGCAAACAAATTAACTGAGCCACTCATATAATTAGCGGCCGCAAGCAAAGTTTCATCTTTATTTAATGCCAAATGACAAGGTGAACGTCCAATTAGCTTTACTTCTGATAATTTCACCAATTTATTATCTGAATATTTATAAACACCTATTGATCCATTATCATTTTCAGATGAAATATAATGCATGCCAAGCTTTTCGCTTTTAACCGCAAAAGATGCATTTTCTATATTATTTTTAGAATCAATAATTGAAATAGAGTTAGCTTTATAATCATAACCAAGCTCTATAATGCCATTATTAGTTTCAGACTTATAAGTCCCGATAAATAAATTTAGCTTAGTTTCTTCTTTAGCAAAACTAATGCTTGGAAGAAAAATTGCGCCTAATGAAACAAAGAAATTTCTACGATTTAGTTTTAGCAAGCTTTCAATTTTCAACATTTTTTTCTTCCCTTTAATTTATGCATTGCAACTTTCTAACATATAAGTGTTTAAAAATGGAAGCAAAAAAATTTTACTTTGAACAATAATTAGATAAAATTCTTAAAACCAATAAAAGTTTATTTAAATATTTTTAATATAAATAATATCATTAATAAAATTAGTTTTACCAGCAATTTTATTATATAAATCAGACTATTTAGAATATTTTCAATAATTAAATTCAATTTAATTAATTTTACATTTTACACAAAATTGATTGTTGCAAATCAAAAAAAACCATGTAAGAAAGAAGAAAATAAATTAAATTTAACAAATATAATTTTGATAAAAAAATAAAGTTGGAGGAAATTTTATTGTTTGACTGTAACCTTTGGTCAAACCAATTAAATTTCAAAAAAGAATAATATTAATCTTACTCATTAGAAGTAAGTAAGATTAATTAAAAGAATACTATAGCGCTTTAGGCTTTGCCAAGCGTTAATGTATGCATGGTTTTTATGAGAATAAAAACCAAATGAGATAAATTTGTTTATCAAGTTGGAGGAAAAAAATGACTAAACAAACAACGCGCTTAAAAGCTAGTAAGTTTTTGCGCACGGCAATTTTGGGTGGTGTATCTACAATTGCTTTATGTACTTTTGCTGATACAGCTGCCGCACAAACTACGGCAAGTGAAACTGTAGTAGTAACCGGTATCCGTGGTTCATTACAACGTTCAGTTAGCATTAAAAGAAATGCTGTTGGTGTTGTAGACGCTATTTCAGCAGAAGATATTGGTAAATATCCTGATACTAACCTTGCTGAATCTGTGCAACGTATCCCAGGTGTGTCTATTGACCGCGTAAACGGCGAAGGTTCTAAAGTAACCGTTCGTGGTTTTGGCCCTGGTTTCAACCTTATCACATTAAATGGCCGCGTTATGCCTACTGCAAGTATCGATCTAATTGGTACTGGTAACGTAACTGCTGGCGGTGGTTCACGTAATTTTGATTTCTCTAACATTGCATCAGACAGTGTAAGCGGTTTTGAAGTTTATAAATCTGGAAGAGCTGATATTGCGTCAGGCGGTATTGGTGCAACTCTTAATATTAAAACTCTTCGTCCATTGTCGCAAAAAGGTTCTCGTGGAAGCATTTCTGTAAAAGCTCTTCATGGCGAAAACATGGTTGATGGTAAAGATTTTACTCCTGAAATCACTGGTACTTACAGCTGGTCAAATGAAGCAAGAAACTTTGGCGTTTCATTATTCGGTCAAATTACTGAAAAAGATGTTGCAACTCGTCAAGCTACTCAAAACTCTTGGAACCTTGACCCAGTTGCTCAGTTTAATGCTGCTGGTTCTGGTCGTCTTCGTTATGCGTCAAACCAAACTACATTATTGACACAAATCACTAATGCTCCGCCTGCTGGCTCTTTAGTGGCGTATCCAAATGATAGCCGTTATGCTTTATCGCAAACAAACAATAAACGTACTAATATTGGTGCTACTGCTCAATATAGACCTTCAGAAAAACTATTATTAACTGCTGATGTTTTATATGTTAAAAATGAAGGTACTGAGCAACGTGCTGAGCAAACTAACTGGTTCAACCGTCCATTCGATAAAATTACTTTTGAAAAAGGTGCTTCTGGCATTTATAATGCGGTATTCTTAGAAGAAACTTTATCAGGCGTTAAAGATATTGGCTTTGAACAACAATTACTTGGCCAAGAAAGCACTTTAAACTCTTATGGTCTTAACTTAGTTTGGGATATAAGCGATAAATCAAAACTAACTCTTGATTATAACACTGCTGAAAGTGAAGTTTCGCCAAATAATCCAAATGGTACAAGTGCAGTTACATTATCAATTGGTGCGCCAGTTGTTTCTATGCACTCTGTTGATTTCCGTTCTGGTATTCCTGTTCAAAAATACACTATTAATGATGCACTTCGCGGCAATAATAATGGCAGACTTGATGCAGGTGATATTGGTTCACAAGTTGGTCGTTCATGGACAAATAGCCAAACACACAGCGTAGACGAATTCAAAGCTGACTATTCTTATCAAATTGATGACAATAGAAAATTTGAAACCGGCATTGATATTGTTAAATCTGAAATGTCTACTACTACTGGAAGCACTTATCAGCCACTTGGTGACTGGGGTATTGCTAACCCGGGTGACGTGAACCAATCTGCTGGTTCATTATTAACCACATTTGATCTAGGAAGCCTATTCCAAGACTTTGGTGTTGGTCAATCAAATATTGCTTTCCGTGGCAATGCTCTTGATATTTACCAAGCACTTGCAAAATCAACTAGATATAACACTACTATTCCAACCGCTTCTTTAACTGCGAATACAATTGAAGAAGATGTTCAAGCATTATACGCAAAACTCTCTATTAAAACTGAGTTTATGGGTAAACCTGCAACCGTTGTTGGTGGTCTTCGTTATGAGTCAACCGAAGTTAAAGCTTCGGCACTTCAAAGTATTCCAACGGCAATTCGCTGGACTGCTGATAATGACTTCACTACTGATTTTGGTACCGGTATTGCAACTATTTCAAGCGAATCTAGCTATGAAAATCTATTACCAAATCTAGACATTTCTTGGAATGTTCGTGATGATATAGTTACAAGAGCTTCATTCTCTAAAACTCTTGCACGCCCTGCATATTCAAATATGTATGCAACAACTACAGTTGGTACACCGCCAAGACCTACAGCAAATGGCACTAACCCAACTGCTAACTCTGGCAATGCTGGACTATTACCATTAGTTTCAAGCAATATGGATTTTTCTGCTGAATGGTATTATGCGAAAGACTCTTATGTTTCTATTGGTTTCTACAATAAAGACGTAGAGAATTTCATTGGTACTGGTCAAATAACTCAGAATTTATTTGGTCTTCGTGACCCATCTTCTGGCGTTACTGGCTCTCGCTCAGGTACAGCTAAAACTCTATTAAGTGGCCTTGGGCAAAGTGCAACAGATGTGAATCTATTCACTATGACTGCACTATTAATCAAGCATGCTGGCAATACAGCCCTTGCAACTGCTGAGTATTCTGCAAACTTAACTGCTGGTAATCTAAACCAAGCTTATGTTGACACTATACTTGCTGCATATGACGTAACTGCTAACTCTAGCGATCCATTGTTCAATTTCAATACTAATATTCCTGTAAATAATAAAACTGCGAATATTCATGGATTTGAGCTTGCTGGACAACACTGGTTCGGCGATTCAGGATTTGGTGTTTCTGGAAGCTTCACAACTGTTGACGGTGACATTGGATTTAACAATTCTGCCGCACCTGGAACTCTTCAGTTCCCACTTATGGGATTATCTGACACGTATAACGTGACAGGTATTTATGACAAAGGTAAATTATCTGGTCGTATTTCTTATAACTGGCGTGATGAGTTTATCTCGGCTTCTAACGTTGGTTCACAAACTGACCCTCAATATACTGAGGCATTTGGAACTATTGATGCGTCGGTTAACTATCAAGTTACGCCTGCAATTCAAATCAGCTTAGATGCGTTAAACCTTAACAAAGAAAGCATTCGTATTCATGGCCGCGATAAATCAAACATTTATTTCGCTCAGGAATTAGACACTCGTTACCAATTAGGTGTACGTTATAAATTCTAAGAATTGCTTGAATTAAAATATAATGAAGGGCTGTAGTTTTCTATAGCCCTTTATTTATTAGTAGATTTAAATATTATAAAATCTTTTTAAATTTTGGAAAAATTATGAATAGAATTGTCCCATTAGATATAGATGAGCATTTCGGTTTGCAGGTTATAACTAAACATAGTGCCCAGTTTGGTGACAATATAAATAATGTTATTCTAAGCCCTTCCGAAATTTTAGAAGCTCAAAAGCACTATCCTATTTTATTTTCTAAAAATCCAAATGGGGATTTGCAAACAATTGCTTTACTTGGATTGGAAAAAGACGAAAATCTATTCTTAGAAACAAATGGTTGGAATGCTAACTATATACCCGCAATTTGTAATCGCGGACCATTTTTGATTAATTCTGAAACTAGCACTTTTAATAATGACTTAAATATTCTTATAAATTTAGATAGCCCAAGGCTAAGCAAAACTGAAGGTGAAAGTATTTTTCTTGAGCATGGCGGTAATTCCAAATATTTAGAAACAATTATAAAAAATTTAAAAATCCTTCAAAACTATGAGCATGACAATCAAGAAATGATAAATACTTTCTTGGAATGCAACCTTATCGCTCCGCTTGATATTGAAATTGAATTTAAGGATGGCGTAATCCTTAGCTTACCTGATTTTTTCTATATAAGCACTCAAGGAATTAAAGAATTAAGCCCTATACAATTGGATTTTTTAAATAAAAAATCATACCTTGAGAAGGCAATTTTTATTGCATCATCAATTAGTAATTTAAACCGCTTAATTGAATTGAAAAATCGAAATAATGCAAATGCATGAGACAATTTGCGCTTTTACAATTTTGTTTTAAAACTATAGCTTAGATTAAAAAGGCTTGTGTCATAATGGTGAATATTATCAAAAAAACTAATGAATTATTCAATATTGACTCAAATAATATAGATTTTGAAGAATTAATAAATTCAAATGAGCCGATAATCTTAAAAGGCATATTTAAAGATTGGCCGATTGTCCAAGAAGGCAAAAAATCTTATAAATCTGCAATCGAATATTTATTAAAATTCTATAATGGTAAAAAAATTGTAGCTTATACCGCAGAACCTGAACACAAAGGGCGTTTTTTTTATAATAAAGATTTCACTGGCTTAAATTTCAAAACCGAAATGGTGCTTCTTAATGAATTCCTTTCATTAATTGAGGATAATATAAATAATCCGAACCCACATGCCTTTTATATTGGTTCAACCGATTTAGATATTTATTTCCCAAATTTAAAAACTGAAAATAAAATTTGTTTTAATGGACCATTTTTTGAAAATGCCAATCCTATTGGAAGTATTTGGATTGGCAATAAAACCACCGCAACCGCACATTTTGATATGTCACATAATATTGCGGTCTGTGTAGCGGGAAAAAGAAGATTTACTTTATTTAGTCCAGACCAAATTAATAATCTTTATCCAGGTCCACTTGAGCCAACTCCAGGGGGGCAGGTTGTAAGTCTTGTTGATTTTCAAAATCCAGACTATGAAAAATTTCCAAACTTCAAAATTGCCGAAGAAAATGGTCAATATGCCGATTTAGAACCTGGGGACGCACTTATTTATCCCGCAATGTGGTGGCATCATGTCGAAGCAAAGGAAACATTCAATATTCTTATAAATTATTGGTGGAACACAGTTCCAAAATTTATGGATACGCCAATGAATACAATTTATCATGCTATTCTAAGCCTTAGAGATAGACCAGAAAATGAAAAAGCGGCTTGGAAAGCTTTATTCGATTATTATATTTTTGGTGATGCTAAGAATGCCAATAGCCACATCCCAGAGCATGCAAGAGGAAACCTTGCAGAGCTTGATGACGTAAAAGCTCGAAGACTAAGGGCATTAATATTAAACAAATTCAACCGCTAGCAGGAGTTTTTATGAATAATCAAAAAGTGAAACGGGTTGTAATTGCTGGTGGTGGCACGGCTGGTTGGTGCGCGGCCACCGCATTATCTTCGCTTATTGGCGGTTTGTTGGATATTACGCTTATTGAATCTGATGAAATTGGAATTGTTGGTGTGGGCGAAGCAACCATACCAACGATAAAAGCTTTCCATAATTTTACAGGCGTAAATGAAAAAGAATTTATAAAAGCCACCAATGGAACTTTTAAACTTGGTATTGCTTTTGAAAATTGGGGAAATATTGGCGATAGATATATCCATTCTTTTGGTGAGATTGGACGCTCACCATGGATGGCGCCTTTTCACCATATTTGGATGGCGGCACACGAACAGGGAATTGCGGGCGATTTAGGCGATTATTGCCTTGAACTACAAGCCGCAGAAAAAGGTAAATTCTATACTGGCGAAGGCTCTAAACTTAATTATGCTTATCATTTTGACTCTGGACTTTATGGAAAATTTTTAAGAGCGCATAGTGAGAAAAAAGGCGTTAAAAGAATTGAAGGTAAAATCCAGAAAATTGAAACCGATCCTTTAACTGGTTATATTACCGCACTTAATCTTGAACGCGGTGAGCGTATCGAAGGCGATTTATTTATTGATTGCACAGGTTTCAGAGGACTTTTAATCGAAGAAACTTTGAAAACTGGCTATGAAGATTGGTCGCACTATCTTCCAACCAATAGCGCACTTGCCGTGCAAACTGAATCTTTTGGTGATTTAGATCCCTATACAAGGGCAATTGCCCATGATGCCGGTTGGCGTTGGCGCATACCTTTACAAAACCGCGTTGGCAATGGACTTGTTTATTGCAATGAATATTTATCCGATGACGAAGCCCATTCAAGACTACTCAGAATGTTAGATGCAAAAAGCATCACAGAGCCAAGATTAATTCGCTATAAAACTGGCAAACGTCTCAAAAATTGGAATAAAAACTGTATTGCTATCGGGCTTTCAAGTGGCTTTATTGAACCGCTTGAATCGACAAGTATTCATTTATTCCAAATTAATATGACAAGATTAGTGCAATTATTCCCATTTGATGGAATAAATGAAACCCTTATAAATAGATATAATGATCTTGCCGAAAAAGAATTAGAGAAAATCCGCGATTTTGTAATTCTTCACTATAAGCTTAATAATCGCAAAGAAAAATTCTGGCTTGATAGAGCGTCTATGCCTGTGCCTGATACATTAACAGAGCGCATGGAATTATTCCAAGAAACAGGGCACGCCTATCAAGCGTCGGATGATTTATTCCGTGTCGATTCATGGCTGCAAGTTATGCTTGGACAAGGTGCGAAACCAAAAGCCAAGCATTATGTTGGGCATTTATTTGATAAAAACGCGCTTAAACAAGATCTTCTTAATATGAAGAATTATATAAATAATAGCGTTGCAGCTATGCCAAGCCACAAAGAGTTTTTAAAGACTTATTCCTAAGCTAAAAACTCTCTTATTGCCGCAATTATATAATCCTGAGTTTCAGTATCCAAATATGGATGCATAGGAAGGCTCATGACCCTATCGGCGGCTTTTTCGGTTACTTCCATTCCAGATGGGGTTACAATAAAATCCTGATAAGGCCCTTGCGTATGCATAGGAAGCGGATAATAAGCGGCACTTGGAATATTTTTTCCTTTTAAGAAAGCCATTAAACCATCACGGTCATCAACCTCTATTGTATATTGTGCCCAGTTTGAAAGTCCGCCTTCAATAACTACTGGCACTTTGCAAACATCTTTAAGAAGTTCATTATAACGTGCGGCGACTTTATTACGCATTTCGATTTCTTCGGCATAAATCGCAAGTTTTTGTAATAGAACGGCGGCTTGAATTGTATCAAGGCGGCTATTCATACCAATGCGCATATTCATATATTTTGGATCATGGTCAAAAGTCTTGCCTGCCAAATCCGTTGTTACCGCTTTGCCATGCACGCGCAAACTATCCATTAAATGCCAATCATCCTCTGAATTAGTTAGCACCGCACCACCATCACCATAGCAGCCAAGTGGCTTTGCCGGAAAGAAGCTTGCGGTCTGGCAATCCGCCCAAAATAGCGGATGATGACCATTAAGCGTACAGCCAAAACCTTGCGCACTATCGGAAATAAGTTTTAAATTATATTTCTTACAAACCGCTGAAATCGCAGGATAATCCGCAGGCTGCCCAAATAAATCAACGGCAATAACAACTTTTGGCGTAAGTTTGCCCTCTGATATAACTTTTTCAATTGCCGCCTCAAGACTTTTAACATCCATATTAAAAGTATCGGGAAGAATATCAATGAATACGCCTGTCGCGCCCGTCCATGGGATAACTTCGGCGGTTGCGGCAAATGTAAAGCTTGGACAGAAAACCGCATCACCCGCGCCAACGCCCCAAGCCATTAAAGGCAAAGCAATCGCATCCGTGCCATTGGCACAAGAAAGTGCAAGTTTTGCATTTCCAAATTCGGCTAGTTTAGATTCAAACTCTCTAACTTCTGGGCCCATAATAAAAGCGCCAGAATTAACAACATTCAATATTGCATTATCTATTTTATCACCAAGTCTTTGTCTTTGTGCTTTTAAGTCGATAAATTGAATGTTTTGCATAAGTTTTCCTTTTCAGAATTGCATATAGGCGGAGTTTGTTAATTATTTAAGTAAATATAGTTTACAAACTTTTACATGATTTGCACTTTTGCAAGATTGCCTTAATTCTGTTATAGGCGGCCTATGAATATTAACTTGCTTGATAATACGCCAAAACAAACCATTACCAAACCATCTTTAATAGGGCTTACGCTTGCTGAATTAAAGCTTAAGATGGGTGAAATTGGCGTGCCTGAAAAAATGCAAAATATGCGTGCCAAGCAATTATTCCGTTGGATTTATCATTATGGTATTAAAGACTTTGAAGTAATAACCGATATTGCCAAAGATTTGCGCCAAAAACTAAGTGAAAATTTCACACTTGAACGCGCCGAAGTTATCGAAAGATTGGTTTCCAAAGATGGCACCCGCAAATGGCTTATACGCGCCGAAAAAGGTGTAGAATTTGAAACCGTTTATATTCCTGATGTCGCGCGCTCTGGCGCTTTATGCGTGTCATCTCAAGTTGGTTGTACGCTTAATTGTTCATTCTGCCATACTGGCACGCAAAAGCTTGTAAGAAATCTTACCGCCGCCGAAATCACTATGCAGCTTATGATAGCGCGTGATGATTTGGGCGAATGGCCGACCCCATTTGAAGATAGACAAATAACAAATATTGTCTTTATGGGCATGGGTGAGCCGCTTTATAATTTTGATAATGTAAAAACCGCCGTGGAAACTATTTCCGATGGCGAAGGTATTGCAATCGGCCGAAGAAGAATAACAGTTTCAACATCGGGCATTGTCCCTGAAATGTATGAACTTGGAAAGCTTGGAGTTATGCTTGCCGTAAGTCTTCATGCTTGTAATGATGAATTGCGCGATGTTCTTGTGCCGATTAACAAAAAATACCCACTTGCGGAATTATTTCAGGCCATTCGCGATTATCCTGATTTATCAAATTCTAAGCGCGTGACTTTTGAATATGTAATGCTTGATGGGGTTAATGATAGCCCGCAAGACGCGCGCGACCTTTTAAAGCTTGTTAAGGGCATACCTGCCAAAATCAATCTAATTCCGTTTAATCCTTGGCCCGGAACCGATTATATTTGCTCCAATAAAGCGCGTATTAAAGACTTCTCTGAATTTATATTTAATGCCGGAATATCGGCGCCAATAAGACGCACAAGAGGTCAAGACATTCTTGCGGCCTGTGGTCAGTTACGAAGTGAAAGCATTAAAAAGCGCAAGTCTGAAATAATCAAGGAACAGGCGGGGGAATAGTTAAACTAAACCTTTTCCCTACCTATAAAGCCGCAAGCGCAAAATATAATGGTATTCCAATTGAAATATTAAATGGCAATGTAATACTAATGCTTGATGTTAAATAAAGCCCAGGATTGGCATCAGGAAGCGCCATTTTCACTGCCGCGGGTGCCGCAATATAAGATGCACTTGCCGCCATAGTTGCAAGTATTGCTGTGCCGCCTTGCGAAAGTCCAACTATATTCCCTGCAATTACTCCAATGCATCCGAATATTAATGGTACGACGGTTCCAAAAAGCAATAAAAAACCAATTGATGATTTGGCATCTTTAAGACGTGAAGCGGCAACAACCCCCATCTCAAGAAGAAAGAATGCTAGAACCCCTTGGAATGGCGCAACAAAAACATTTGAAATAGATTCAAGGCCACCACGATCTGCAAAAAGGCCGACCATAAGGCCACCTGTAAGAAGTATCACGCTTTTGCCTGTTACGGCCTCATGCACCACTTTGCCAATATGAATTTTTTTCGATGTATTAAGATATCCCGCAATCATTAGGGCAACCACAATTCCGGGAATTTCCAGCACTACAAGCAATGCCGTTATGAAACCTTCATGCTTTATTCCTGATTGATTTGCGAAATAAACCGCCGCCATAAATGTTACCGCTGATACAGAACCATAATGCGCCGCCAAAGCCGCCGAGTTTACAATATCTAATTTACCAAATTTTCGTGCCAATACATATGCGGTAACGGGCGTAATAAAACCTAATGCCAAAGTTATAAGTGCGGGATAAAATATAGTTTCTATATTTGTATTCGAAAGTGCAATTCCACCTTTAAGGCCAATTGCGAATAATAAATACATTGATAGGGTTTCATGCACTTGCGATGGAACACGTAAATCACTTTTAACCAAAGCCGCAAAAGCGCCAATTAAAAAACAAAGCACAGGCGGGCTAGTCAGGTTTGAAATAATCAGGTCAGCGTTCATAATGAATTACTTTCAGGGAGTGATTTATATTTTTTTAAAGATAACATATTGCTTGAAAAATAATTGCTATTAGTTCCAATTAATTTTCTAAATAAATTTTTTTGATGCAAAATTGAACACTTATTCTTATTTTTCAAAATCTTGAAAGCAATTAAGAATAAGGTATTATCAAAGCGAATAATCATAAATCGCCTCTATAGCATCATTTTTTCATACTTCCATAAAAATGTTATTTTATAACAATAAAATATCAGTATAACGAATATTTAAATCTCTAACCTTGATTTCAACGCCGCCATTAAAGTGCCCTCGTCAATATGGTCAAGCTCCCCACCAATTGGTAAGCCATGCGAAAGACGCGTAAGCTTTATATTCATTTTCGCAAGAATATCGGCTATATAATGCGCGGTTGATTGCCCATCAATTGTGGCGGCAAGCGCAAGTACAACTTCTTTGACTTCACCAGTTTCGAGACGTTTCACAAGTTCTTTAATTTTTAAGTCATTAGGCCCCATGCCATCAAAAGGGTTTAAAAGGCCGCCAAGTACATGATAGTTTCCTTTAAAGCCCCCTGCCCTTTCAAATGCCCATAAATCGCCAACTTCGGCAACCACACAAATTATGGAATTTTCACGCCCATCATTTTGGCAAATTGAACAAGGGGAAATAGTATCAAGATTGCCGCAAACTTCGCACGTCATGACTTTTTCAGCGGCAATAGCCATAGCGTCTGCAAGTGGCTTTAATAAGGCTTCAGGCCTTTTTAATAAATGAAGCGCCGCACGCCTTGCCGATTTTGGCCCAAGCCCCGGCATTTTTGATAATAATTCTATCAAACGATTAAGCTCTGGGCTTATATTGGCGCGCGATTTCTGCATCTTTTTGTTTTAACGAAGTAATTTTGCGGGAGTAGCAGGAGAAAATTTTAAATAATATCGAAACATATTATTAAAATTTTTGACACACTAATCGCGCAAAAGAACGTGCTAAAATGGCATTTTAAAGCCCGGGGGCAATGACAAACCACCCATTAAATCTTTTTCCATGCCTTTACGCGATTCATCAAGTTTTTTACGGCAATCTTCAAAAGCGGCTTTGATTAAATCTTCTAAGATTTCTACATCTTCTGGAACTAATAATGATTTATCGATTGAAATTGATTGAAGGCGGTTTTCACCTTTCAAGGTTATTTTTACGAGGCCTGCGCCGGCACTACCTTCGGCTTCAAGGCTTTCCATTTTCTTAGTTGTTTCGGCAACTTTGCTTTGCATTGCCTGCATGCTTTTCATTAATCCGCCAATATCTTTCATAATTTACCTCTTTATATTTTCTTCGGCTTTTCGCAAAAGTCGAACAACTTTTGCGGCCTCATTATTTTATTCTTCGCCATATCCGAAAACCGGTTCCCACTTTTCGGGGCTCATCGTGTTCATTTCTCCAACTTGCGTTCAGAAAATTTACTATCGTTAGATGGCGTAAGGATTTTATCAATTCTTGCACCAGGGAAAGCCTTAAGCAGTTTTTTGACCGCCTCTAATTGTTTAACTTCTTCAATACGTTTAAGGCGAAGTGCCTCTCTCTTATTAAATATGGTCTCTGTACCGCCAGATTCAAGATGTACTTTCCACTCATAGAAAGTTAACTCCTGCATTGCTTTTGCAAGGCGAAGCCCGAGATTTTTAGGTGCGGTCTTTATTGGTTCAAATACAATTTTACCGGAAACTACCGAAATTGGCATTGCATATCTTTCAAGATCTGAAACCAGTGCCATTTCACCTTTTTCGTGTTCGAGTGCATTTAAAACACTCTCAAAATCATTGAATTCACGATAGGCCGCGCTTGTACCGCCTGAAGGAACAGAAGCCACACTTGGATTTGCGCCGCTTTCAAACTTTCCAGAACTAAGCATTTTAACCAAATCTTCTGGCGGAGGAACACTTCCCGCGCCACAAATACGTAAAATACACATATCAACCGCTTGGATTGGATCGGGCGCAATTTTAACTTCTTCAAGCCCTTTAAGAAGCATTTGCCAAACACGCGAAAGTAAAAGTGAACTCGATTTTTCGGCAAGATTTTGCAAGCGAACTAAATTATCGCCTTTTTCAATTATTTTATAATCCGCACCAAGAATAAGAAGCTTGGATAATTCATGCGATAAATCCATAAGGGATTGAAGAATATAAGATGGCTCTGCACCATAATCATATTGATCTTTAATTTCCAAAAGGGCGGCTTTGGCATTGGCATTTAATAAATGCTCAAATAATGCATAAATACGATTTCTATCCGATAGTCCAAGCATTTGGCGGATATTTTCCGCGCTTATAATATCGATTTCATCTTGAACCATTGCCTGATCCAAAAGCGACAAGGAATCGCGCACTGAACCTTCGGCGGCGCGTGCTATAAGCTCAAGTCCCTCACGCTCTATGCTTACATTTTCTTTGCCGCAAATATTTTCAAGATGATTGGCAAGAACCGTATTTTCAATTCTTCTTAAATCAAATCTTTGACAGCGCGAAAGAATAGTAACAGGGACTTTGCGGTTTTCGGTGGTCGCAAAGATAAATTTCGAATGTGGCGGCGGCTCTTCTAAGGTTTTCAAAAGCGCATTAAATGCGGCATTTGAAAGCATGTGAACCTCATCTATGATATAAACTTTATAACGTGCAGACGTTGGCCCATAGCGCACATTATCCAAAAGCTCCCGCATGTTTTCAACACCAGAACGTGAAGCCGCATCAAGTTCAAGTACGTCAGGATGCCTGCCTTGCATAATGGATTCGCAATGGCTTCCGAGTATATCAAGTTCCATAGAAGGCTTTTGCACTTCTGGGCTTTCATAATTAAGCGCACGGGCAATAAGACGCGCAGTAGTGGTTTTACCAACCCCCCGAACACCAGTAAGCATAAATGCATGCGCAATTCGATTTTGCTTAAAAGCATTAGTAAGCGTTCTTACCATTGCTTCTTGACCAATTAAGTCTTCAAACCTTTGAGGGCGATATTTTCGCGCCAACACTAAATAAGGATTGGTAGTTTTATTATCTTCGGCCCATAATGGATTAGGTTCAAAATCAGGAGTGATTTCTTTTTCCACATCATCGCCAAACATTGAAGCAGTTTGCGTGTCTTCATAATCAGATGAATACTCATCTGCTTCTAAATCTTCGTCAAAATCATCAATATCAGACATAAAAAACCTTTTAATTATGTTTAAAACATACTTAGCCCTTACTGCAATCACTATTGCAGCAAAATCACAAAATTTATGGGGAAAAATGGGTGGAGACCGAACATTGACCCACAAAAGTCTTGTTGTGGCTGCTTCCTTCCGGACCTGACCAGATTGGCAAGGATTATGTCCAAAGCCGATCTCCGATTGCTATATGTCGTTTTTATTGGTTTTTTTCAAGTGCTTTATGTGTGAAATAAAGAATCTTTAATAAAAATGCTAAAAAGCATATTTAACCCCTTTAAAGAATCGTTACATTTTCCTATTCATAATTATGAATATTGAAGTAAAAGCACCGACCCCAGTTATGGCACAATATTTGGCGGCAAAAGACGCCAATAAAGACGCGCTTTTATTTTTTCGTATGGGTGATTTTTACGAAGTATTTTTTGAAGATGCCATTACCGCTTCTAAAGCGCTTGATATTGCGCTTACTAAACGCGGCAATCATAATGGCGAAGAAATTCCTATGGCGGGGGTTCCAGCGCACGCGGTTGAAAACTATTTGGCAAAGCTTGTTAGACAAGGCTTTAAAATTGCTATTTGCGATCAATTAGAAAGCCCCGAAGAAGCCAAGAAGCGCGGCTATAAAGCCGTTGTAAGGCGTGAAGTAACACGTATTATCACCCCTGGAACTTTAACCGAAGAATCGCTTCTTGATGCACGCGCCGCTAATCGCTTAGCGGCTTTAGTTTTTAATATTACGGGTCTTGAAGCCGCACTTGCTTTTGCCGATGTTTCCACCGGTGAATTTGGGGTTATTTCAGGCAGCGTCCAAAGGATTATTGATGAAGCAGCAGGGCTTTCAATTGGTGAAGGTCTTATTACAGAAAGCGATAGTGATAAAGCATTTTCAAAAATATTTGGGGCAATTTCTGGAACTATAACTACGCGCCCCAATATTAAGGCCGATTATAATTGGGCAATACGTGAAATCTCTAATGGTTTTGGCGTAAAAAGCCTTGATGGATTTGGGGACTTTTCAAAACTTGAATTATCCGCACTCGGTTTGATTTATGATTATATCCTAACTACTCAGGCCGGAAGCCTTCCTAAATTATTGCCACCGCAAAGAATTAATTGCGAAAATTATATGGCAATTGACCCCGCCACTCGTATAAGTCTTGAACTTGAAAAAGGTACAAATGGCAATCGCGCACAATCATTATTAAGGGCTATAGATAGAACTAAAACCCCGCAAGGCGGTAGGGCATTAAACCAAGATTTACTAAGGCCACTTCTAGATATTGGAATAATAAATCAAAGATATGATTGCATTGATTATTTTATAAATCGGTCAGATGATAATATTCATGGTCTTTTATCGCAAATGCCCGATATGGCGCGTCCTATTTCAAGGCTTGAACTTAATCGCGGTGGTCCCCGTGATTTAGGGGCGATTGCCAAAGGGCTTGAGGCAGCAAATCAAATTGCATTAAGCCTTAAAAATTCGCCAGATATTATTCAAGAATATGCAAATGAAATTGATTTAATTAATAATCAAGACCTTAACAATTTATATAATACCCTTAAATCGGCTTTGATCGAAGATTTACCTTTTTTTACAAGAGATGGCGGATTTATAAAATTTGGCTTTGATGCCGCACTTGATGAATTAATGGTATTGCGCGATGAATCAAGGCGCTTAATAGCTGAACTTACAGCTAAGGTTTCTGAGATTGCAGGACAGCCTTTAAAAATTAAATTCAATAATGTACTTGGCTATTTTATCGAGGCAACCCCAAAACAAGCCCCACCTCTTCTAGAAGCGCCGCTTAATCAAACTTTTATTCACCGCCAAAGCTTGGCTGGAATGATAAGGTTTACTACAAATGAGCTTATAGAACTTAATAGCAAAACCGCGCGCGCGTCTGAACTTGCATTAAACCGCGAATTAGAATTATTCCAGCAATTAAGCCTTACTGCTATTAATGCCTCGGATAAAATCCGTAGCGCAAATGATGCAATTGCAAGAATTGATGTTGCATTTAGTTGGTCTGAATACGCCAAAGAAGCAAACGCAATACGTCCGAAAATTGATAGTTCAAAAACCTATATGGCGATTGGTGCACGTCACCCCGTCGTTGAAACCGCATTAAGAAAAACTGGCGGCGTATTCACTTCTAATGATTGTATTATTGATGGCGATGGCAAAGAAGGCGCAAGGCTTACGATAATTACTGGCCCAAATATGGCAGGTAAATCAACCTATCTAAGACAAAATGCACTTTTGGCAATAATGGCGCAATCGGGCGGGTATGTCCCTGCTGAGAAGTTTGAATTTGGAATAATTGACAGAGTTTTTTCAAGAGTTGGCGCGTCCGATGATCTATATTCTGGGCAATCGACTTTTATGGTTGAGATGGTGGAAACCGCCGCAATACTTAATCGAGCGACAGATAAGTCTTTTGTAATTTTGGATGAAATTGGGCGCGGTACTGCAACTTATGACGGGCTTGCAATTGCTCATGCAGTTTGTGAATACTTACATGATATAAATAAATCACGCGCTTTATTTGCAACCCATTATCATGAATTAACAGATCTTAAAAATAAATTGAAATTTATTAATAACCAAAGCTTATCCGCAAAAGAATGGAATGGTGATTTAGTATTCCTTCATAAAATAATTGAAGGTGCGGCCGATAAATCTTATGGTGTTCAGGTTGCAAAGCTTGCGGGCCTTCCAACTGCTGCGGTTGAAAGGGCAAGAATAATTCTTAGTCAATATGAAGAATTAGGTACAAATAAAGAAGGCATGATAGATCTTCCATTGTTTAATACAATTCAGTCCAGTCCAGTCATACAAAAAAAATCGGAAATCGAAGAAATAATTGAAAAAATTAATGCCGATGACCTTACACCAAAAGCGGCTCTTGATTTAGTTTTCGAGCTAAAAAAATTAATTAAAAATTAAAAATGGTAAATATTTTTTAATAAATTTTTAAAATGAATTATAATAAAATAATAATAAAACTAGAAGTTTTGCACTTAAATACTTGTATTTTTGTCTAAATTTTTTACCTTTACTTTAACTTTATCAAAATTAGTAGTTTTTACAAAAAATAGAAATTTTTTCATTTTTGTTTTCATTTTATTATTAATTTATAAGTATGCTCTATGCATGAAACAGAATTCTATAAACCTTTCAAATTCTATCTTTAGCTTCTGGAATAGAGAAGTTTCTAAAGAAGAAACTATTTATGGCATCCATAAAACTCTTAGTAGTTATTTAGATGGGTCCGGATTAAAGTTCATTGGACGAATAATCTGGTCTTTGACTATTGTTTATTTTTGCGGCGTTTTGCAAGGTATTTTAATATATTTTACCTATGCCACATTAAGCAAATTGCTTAATGAGCTTACTCTTGAAGTAAAAGCGAATTTAGAAAATAAAACTATAACCCATGAACAGGCTGAGAAATGTTTATATGCTAATCCACTTTTGAGAAGCATACTAAATTTTGTAATTTTTATAACATTACTTTATTCGTCTAGTGAATATAGCGCGCAAGCAGCAATATTTTTCTATGGTGGGCAAGTATTCGTTGTAGCATTTCAATCTGCTAATTTAAGATATTTACTTAAAACCGCACTCATTCCAAGCTTAAGCCTATTATTTATATTGGCTATAGGTCAAGCAGTATATTTTTCTACGATAGCACCATTAATAACACCTGCATTCTTTATATTCTCGACAATTATATATTCAGGCTTAAATTATATAGATAATTTAAAGTCAATTAATTTTGAAATTGATATAGCAAATAAAACTATTGATTTAGAAAATGAAATTGCAAAAAGAGAAGCAGAACAAGTACTTAGACAGCAAATTGAAAAAACTGCTGGTGTTGGTACATTCTCTATGTATTTTGATAATAGATATGCAATTTGGTCTAAAGGTACATTTAAAGCATTAGGTTATAATGAAAACGATAAAATACCTTCTAAAATAGATTTCATAAATAATATTGCTGAAGGTGATAAAAGATTATTTATAAGTGCAATAAACGACACTAAAAAGTTTGGATTAAAAGTCCAAGAAACTTTCCGTTATAAAGCACAGTCTGGCGACTATAGACAAATTAAATTCTTTAGTGCTCCGATAATAGATGAAAATGGTAATATTATCGGTATGGAAGGTTTGGTTATCGATCAAACCCAAATTATGAATGCAAGTAATAAATTAGAAAATACACAAAAATTATTAAATCTTGCATTAGAAACCGGAAATGCCGTTGTATTTACCAAGGATATAGACAGCGATAAAATGGAATCGTTTGGCAAAGTAAGTATTTTTGGTGTTAATAACGAATTAAAAGATGCTGAATTATTTAACAGTGTTTTTGCAAATGTAGCAGAAGAAGACGCTAAATTAGTAATTGCTAATATAGATTTAGCTATTCAAACTAATGAACGTCAGACTTTTGAACACCCAATTTATTTACCGGATGGTAGAATTAACGTTGTTTCATCCGCTATGTCATTAGAAATAAATAATAACGGCACAAGAACTTTAATTTCAATTGCAAAAGATATTACAGATGAAGCAAAACGCAGAGCAGAACTTGCCGAAGCGGTTGCTACCGCTGAAAGCGCAAGCCGCGTTAAATCTGAATTCCTTGCTAATATGAGCCATGAAATAAGAACTCCGCTTAATGGCGTTATTGCAGTAGCAGGCGTATTGGCGAAAACAGAACTTTCTGAAGATCAAACTGAGATGGTTAAGCTTATTGAAGGCTCTGGTCAGTCTTTAAGCACAATATTGAATGATATACTTGATATTGCGCGGGTTGAATCTGGAAAGCTTCAGATTGAAAGCATAGCCTTCAGCTTAAATGATGTCCTTAAAGGCGTTTCATCATTATTTGGTGTTAAAGCCGAAGAAAAAGGTCTTGGATTCAATATTGAAACCGAAGGAAATGACACCGATAGATATATTGGTGACCCAACAAGAATTAGACAAATTCTTTGTAATTTCTTATCAAATTCAATTAAATTTACTAAATCTGGCTCTGTTTCTTTGAGAACAAGCATAGTTAGCGATGAATATTCAATGAATAAAGCCAATGCCAAATTTGAGATTATTGATACTGGTTCTGGCATTAGCCAAGAAGCTTTAGCAAGATTATTCTCAAGATTTGAGCAAGTTGATGGCTCGATTACTCGTGAACATGGCGGCTCTGGCCTTGGCTTATCAATCTGTAAAGCCCTTGCCGAATTAATGGATGGCCGTGTTTATGCAAGCTCTATTATTGGCGAAGGATCTATATTTACATTAGAGATTCCGCTTGAGATTGACATAAGCACTCAATGTGAAAACACTGACACTTCAATTCTTGCAGATGAAGATTTTGAAGACGTAAGTGAATTAAATATTTTAGCGGCGGATGATAATGCAACCAATCGCAAAGTATTGGAAATGATATTATTACCAATGGGCATAAATCTTGTATTGGTTGAAAATGGTCAAGAAGCCTTAGAAAACTTCAAACAAGCCGCATTTGACATTGTCTTAATGGATTTACAAATGCCAGTTCTTGACGGTTTATCGGCCACAAAACTTATCAGAGAATTTGAAGAAGCCGAAGGCAGAACACGCACTCCGATTATTGCACTTTCTGCAAATGCTATGGCGCATCACATTAAAGAAGCAAATGATGCTGGCGCGGATATGCATGTCGCTAAGCCATTCACCCCGCAAGGATTGGTTGATGGTATTGAGCAAGCTTTAGCGCTCAAAGATTCATTTGAAATGAGTGATAATCAAGCAGTATCACAATAAAGAAAAGCCCCCGAAAATCGGGGGCATTTTTTTAAATATTTATTCTGGTAAATTTGATAAAGTTTTAGCTTCATTTACTAATTCAATAAATTCTTTTCTCTGTCCATAATCATCATATTCAAGTCCGTCTTGTGCTAGGCTTATAATTTGATCATAGCTTATATCCGCCCAAGGATCTTGTCTTAGCTTTTGGGCAAATGCGGCAACGGCAAGCGCAAATTTTGTATCATTTGGAAATTCTGAAGCTGACGAAGCATAATCACTATTTGTAATTGGTCTTGAAATTAATTTTGAAACCGTTTCATTAGGTAATTTATATCGTATCTTTAAATAAGCAATTTCATTAGTATTTGAAGCAATTATTTTATTGTCATTGCTATATCTCAATTCATCGATTGTTGCTTTTTGACCGTTCAAGGTAATTTCATATATTGCACTTATTTGATGACCAGAGCCAATTTCACCGGCATCAATCTTATCATTATTAAAGTCTTCACGATTTAATGCGCGTGTTTCATATCCAATAAGCCTGTATTCGGAAACCTTATCCGGATTGAATTCAATTTGTGCCTTAACATCATTAGCAATTGGGAACATTGCACCCGCAAATTGCTTATTCAATATTCGCTTGGCTTCACCAATATTATCAATATAAGACGCAATTCCATTGCCGTTTTGCGCCAATGCCTGCATTAATTCATCATTATAATTTTGATGACCAAAGCCAAATACCGAAAGATAAATATTCTTTTCTTTTTCTTTGGCTACAAAATCTTGCAATTGCTTTTTATCACTAATACCAACATTGAAGTCGCCGTCAGTCATTAAGATTACGCGATTAATGCTATTTCTATCACGTGCTTTTGCAGCAAGTTTGTAAGCAAGAGCAATCCCTTGTCCACCGGCGGTTGAACCACCCGCTTGCATTGCTTCAATGGCACAAACAATATCTTGTTTATTATCAGCTTTAGTTGGATTTAAAACCACACCTGCGGCGCCCGCATAAACCACTATTGAAACCTTATCATTGGCGTTTAGTTTAGGAAGCATTGAATATATCGCACGTTTTGCAAGCGGCAATCTATCCTCACCTGACATTGACCCAGAGACATCCATTAATAAAACAAGATTTAATGGGTCGCGCCTTTTCTTATCAATATCATATCCTTGAAGACCAATTTTAATTAATTGCTTTTCTTTTGACCAAGGTGATGGTGCGATTGTTACATTTGTAGAAAACGGTATTTTCGTGTCTTTTGGCTTTTTATAATCATATTCAAAATAATTTAAAAACTCTTCTACTCTTACACTTTCGGTTGGCGGCAAACGCCCTTCATTTATAAATCGTCTTGTATTTGCATATGATGCCGTATCGGTTTCCATAGCAAAGGTTGAAACTGGCTCTGATTTTACTTGTTTAAAACTATTTAAATTATAGCTTGGGTATTTTTCGGTATTTAAATTAGGTTCGCTTTTAATATTACCATTACTTTTTACACCAGTAACAACAACCATTTCAGCAGTATTATTTTGATTAGAATTGCTTTTTGTCTGGCTAGGACTGATGGGTGGTTGCTCAATTACTGGCGGAGGCGGTGGCGGCAGCGGTGCAATTGCATATGAAGGAATAGGTTGCAGACTTGGCTTTGCTATCATTTGCCGGTTTTTTGAACTATAGCTAGAAACTCTAGTCATGTTATCATTATCAATAACGGGACATTTATAATCCGCAGGATTAATTTCATCTGCATCTTTAAAGCCTGCAAATGCAAAGCTTTGAATACCACTAAATGACACACTTAAAATGGCGAGCATGCATATAGATTTTTTAAATTTTGAATAAGCCATAATCGATTCCCTCACTTCTTATATAATATTATTAATAAGAAGTCAGAATTATGTCGTAAGTATGGCTTTTATAATTTAGATGATTTCAACTTTAAAAGATTCAATTACCATATTGGTAAGAAGTTTTTGCGCCATTTCAGTTGCGCGCGCTTTGGCTTTTTCAGCATCAGTTTCATTAACATCAATTTCAATTGATTTGCCAATGCGTACTTCTTCGACTTCATTAAAGCCTAATGTATGTAAAGCCTGACAAACTGCACGACCCTGAGGATCAAGAACGCCGTTTTTTAAATTAACTTCAACTCTTACACGCATAATAAAACCTATTGAATTTCTGATGAATTAGGATCTTTGAAAATACCAAGACGGGTTGCAACTTCGGTATAAGCTTCAGAAAGCCCACCCATATCTTGACGGAATCTATCCTTATCAAGCTTATCATTGCTTTTTGCGTCCCATAATCTGCATGAATCTGGGCTGATTTCATCAGCAAGAACAGTTCTTACCAAATCACCTTCATATAGGCGGCCAAACTCAATTTTAAAATCGATAAGGCGAATACCCACAGCGGCAAAAAGACCAGATAAATAATCATTAATTCTTAAAGCCAGAGCCATTATATCGTCAAGCTCTTGAGTTGCCGCCCAATTGAAAGCGGTAATATGCTCTTCTGATACGATTGGATCGCCAAGCTCGTCATTTTTATAATAAAATTCAACGATTGAACGTGGTAATTGCTCACCTTCTGGAATACCAAGACGCTTAGAAATAGAGCCAGCGGCAACATTACGAACCACAACCTCTAAAGGAATGATTTCAACTTCACGAATTAATTGCTCACGCATATTAAGGCGGCGAATAAAGTGAGTTGGAACACCAATAGAATTTAACTGTGTCATAATATATTCGCTTATGCGATTATTAAGCACGCCCTTGCCTTCGATGACAGCATGCTTTTGCGCATTAAATGCGGTTGCATCATCTTTAAAATATTGAATTAAAGTGCCAGGTTCTGGGCCTTCGTATAAAACTTTGGCTTTACCTTCATAAATTTTCTTGCGACGTGACATTAAAAGCCTCAAATCGAGTTTATTGTAAACTGCCACCTAGCACATAGAGTGCGCAAATAGCAATGATTTAGGTGTTACTTGTCACATTTTCGCAATTTTTCTTACAGTCGTATTAATATTCAGTAATATTTATACATTAACATATTGATTTAATGAGCAGCAAAAGTTACTTAAATTATAACTATTAACAGGAAATACTATGACTCAATTTGATGATCGTGAAAGAGCAGAAGAATTAAGATTCGCAATGGACAGCGAATTATTATTTAAAATCAATGCGCGCCGTGACAAATATGTTGGCATTTGGGCCGCTGAACTGCTTGGCCTTACAGGTGAAGAAAAAGATTTATATGCGGCATCAATTGTGGTTGCTGACTTAGAAGAAATTGGCGACGAAGACGTTATTCGCAAGCTTACCAAAGACTTTGCGGCAAAAAATGTAGAAGTTTCAGACCATGCGATTCGTAAAGAGCTTGAAAAGCAATTTGAAATCGCCCGTGAAGAGCTTATGAAATAGTGGCGAATAATTTAATTATTAATAAAATGGGGCTTTGCAAAAAAGCCCTATTTTTGTTTTTGGCTTTTACGTCATTAAATCTTAGTTCTTGCGCAAGTGAACCATTAAGCGAACAAGAAGAAATGGTTCGTAATTCACAATTAAGGCAAGATTGCTATAAACGTGGCGGCACTTGGAATGATCAGTATAAAACCTGTATTGGCGGCGATAGACCGAATTAATTGCCCATAAACTTTGGCAAATATCCTTCAAAGCTATCACGCATTTCTGATACTTTAATATTCAAGACATCGGCGATTTCAAGTGCATTACCTGCGGCAACGCCTATTTTCATCGACCTTAAGCCCGAGGCAATAAGTCTTTCAAGTATTGCGGTTTCATTTTCAGGAGAAACCGAAACCAAGAATCTTGCTTGATCTTCGCTAAATAATGCCGAAATTGTTGGAATATTTTCAGGCAATTGTGCAATAATACCAATTTCTGAGCCAAGGCAAAGTTTAGCAAGACCAAGACCAAGACCTGCATTTGATAAATCATGACAAGCATCAATAATACCGTCTTTGATTAATTCAGAAACCAAAGCGCAAGTTTGTTTTTCAAGATTTAAATCTGTTTTTGGTGGTGCACCATCTTCACGATTAAATAAATGGCTAAGGGCATAAGTTGCGCCCAAATTATCGGTGGTTTCACCAATAAGAAAAATCACATCACCATTAACAATGCCGCCATAACCAATGGCATTTTTATAATCTTGAATAAGGCCAACGCCGCCCACCACAGGGGTCGGAAGAATGCCAGTGCCCATTGTTTCATTATAAAGTGACACATTGCCTGAAACCACTGGATAATCAAGGACTTTACAAGCTTCCGCCATGCCTTCGATTGCCATTACAATCTGTCCCATTATTTCTGGACGTTCTGGATTGCCAAAATTAAGATTATCAGTAATCGCAATTGGGGTTGCACCAGTTGCAATTATATTGCGATAGCTTTCGGCAACAATTTGTTTGCCGCCTTCATACGGGTCATTATAAACATAGCGCGGCGTACAATCACAAGAAATCGCAAGTGCCTTATCCGTGCCATGTACGCGAACCAAAGCGGCATCAGATGGCTTATCTGAATCCGACAAAGTATCCGCCATAACGTGCCTGTCATATTGTTCCCAAACCCAACGTTTCGAAGCAATATTAGCCGAAGAAAGTATAGATTTTAATGCCGCATTATAATCAGAAATCGGCGCAACATCCGCCGCAGTTACAGGGTTTTGTAATTCAGTTTTAACCCAAGGACGGTCATAGCTTGGCGCATCTTCCGATAAAGGGCCAACCGGAATATCGCAAACCGTTTCACCATTGAATTCAAGAACCATACGGCCTGTATCGGTTGTGTAACCAATAACCGCATAATCAAGATCCCATTTTTCCATAATAGCTTGCGCAATATGTTCTTCACCCGGTTTCAAGATTGCAAGCATGCGCTCTTGTGATTCTGAAAGCATCATTTCATATGGTGTCATGCCAGTTTCGCGGCATGGCACATCATTCATTTTAAGAACAATACCAAGACCTTCTTTACCCGCCATTTCAACCGATGAAGATGTAAGACCCGCAGCACCCATGTCTTGAATTGCTTCAATGCAATCAGTTTGCATAAGCTCTAGAGTTGCTTCGATAAGAAGTTTTTCCATGAATGGGTCGCCAACTTGAACTGTTGGGCGTTTTTCTTCTGAACCTTCTTCAAACTCTGCCGAGGCCATAGTTGCGCCATGAATACCATCACGCCCAGTTTTAGAGCCGAAATAAACAATCGGGCTTCCGATTTTTGCACCGCGCGAATAGAAAATCTTATCTTGTTCGGCAAGACCAACGCACATAGCATTTACAAGTATATTGCCATTATAGGACTTATCAAACTCTGTTTCACCGCAAACCGTTGGCACGCCTACACAATTGCCATAGCCGCCAATACCTGCAACTACGCCGCTTAAAAGGCGTTTTGTATGCTGATTATCTGGTTCACCAAATCTTATAGCATTGGCAAGTGCAATAGGACGTGCACCCATTGTGAACACATCGCGCATAATGCCGCCAACACCCGTTGCTGCCCCTTGATAAGGCTCAATAAAGCTTGGGTGATTATGGCTTTCCATTTTAAAGATTGCCGCTTGGTTGTCGCCAATATCAATAACCCCTGCGTTCTCACCTGGGCCTTGAATCACAAATGGTGATTTGGTTGGGAATTTAGATAGGTGACGACGTGAAGATTTATAAGAACAATGCTCCGACCACATAACCGAAAAAATGCCAAGCTCAAGAAGATTTGGGGCGCGGCCAAGTCTATCAAGAATAACTTGATATTCATCGGGCTTAATCCCATGTTCAGCTATAATTTGAGGGCTTAGTTCAGTATTAGTATTGGCAGAATTTGTCATGCCTTGCGCTTTAGCCGATTTTTAACACTCTGTCAGCTTTTCTATCAGCTTTTTACAAGCTTTTTGATGAAAAACTAAACTTTATTATCTAGTGAATAACCAGAAGAGCGCACAGTGCGAATTAAATCCTTTAGACCTTTGACATTAATTGCTTTGCGTAAACGCCCAACATGAACATCAACAGTTCTTAGCTCTACATAGACATCATTGCCCCATACAGCATCCAATAATTGTTCGCGTGAGAAGACACGGCTTGGGTGCTGAATAAGATGATTTAAAAGTCTAAATTCAGTAGGGCCAAGATGGATTTCATTGCCACCACGGCGAACGCGGTGCGAAACTCTATCAATTTCAAGATCTGAATAAGTGATTTTTTCTTCCGCCAAAGCCGGTCTTATGCGTCGTATTACCGCCCTCACCCTTGCTTTAAGCTCGGCAATCGAAAACGGTTTTACCATATAATCATCGGCGCCAGTATCAAGACCACGCAACTTATCAGTTTCTTCGGTACGCGCAGTAAGCATAATAATCGGCACATTTTTGGTTTCTGTGCGCGCACGCAAACGACGACAGACCTCTATGCCTGCAATTTTCGGAAGCATCCAATCAAGAATTATTAAATCAGGTAGTCTTTCAGACACTTGAAGCAAAGCTTCTTCACCATCATTTGCGACCTTGATTTCATAGCCTTCTTTTTCAAGATTATAGGCCAAAAGCGCTTCTAAGGATTCGTCGTCTTCTACGATTAGAAGATAAGGCTTCATTATTCGCTCACTTTATCGATGCTTTTATCCCTTGAATCACTATCACCTTTTGGACGGTCACCTGGCAAATCTTCGCCAGTTTCAAGGAAAT
This sequence comes from uncultured Caulobacteraceae bacterium, assembly GCA_964443435.1. Lineage (GTDB taxonomy): Bacteria > Pseudomonadota > Alphaproteobacteria > Caulobacterales > Aquidulcibacteraceae > Pseudaquidulcibacter. The sequence goes on from CAYUCW010000007.1 coordinate 42,992, forward strand.
GGATAACTTCTGCCATATTTGTGCAATGGTCGCCAATTCTTTCAATATTCTTAGCAACAAACAATAAATGCGTAGCAGGGCCAATTTTACGTGGATCTTCCATCATATAGGTTAAAAGCTCACGGAAAAGACTTGAATAATGATCGTCTAATTCTTCGTCTTGGAACCAAACATTAATTGCTGTTCCAACATGGTGAGAATTATATGAATCAAGTACTTGCTTAAGCTGTGAAGCCGCAATTTTACCCATACGCTCAATTGATTTTGTTAATGCAATTGGCTCATGATCAATAATAGTGATTGAACGACGCGCGATATTTTTTGCCAAGTCGCCAATACGTTCAATATCCGATGCAAGTTTCAAAGCCGCAATCGTAATGCGCAAATCTTTCGCCATTGGATGACGTAAGGCCAAAAGGCGCATCATGCGCTTTTCAATATCACGTTGCGCAAGATCGATTTCAACATCATTTGAAACAACTTGATTTGCAAGTGCAGAATCACGACGTGACATAGCCCTGATTGAATCGATAAGTGCTTTTTCGGCAAGGCCACCCATGCGCGAAACCGCAGAAATCAAGCCTTCTAGTTCATCAGTGAACGCTTTAACTGTATGATCCATAATTTAATTCCTTCTAGCCGAAGCGACCCGTAATATAGTCTTGAGTTCTTGTATCTTTTGGATTTGTGAAAATCATTTCAGTTGCGCCAACTTCAACAAGTTTTCCCATATGGAAGAATGCGGTTTGTTGCGAAACCCTTGCTGCTTGGCTCATTGAGTGAGTAACAATAATAATGCAATAATTTTGACGAAGCTCATCAATTAATTCTTCAATTTTTGCGGTTGCAATTGGGTCAAGTGCCGAACAAGGTTCGTCCATAAGAATAATTTCTGGATTAACCGCAATTGCACGAGCAATAACAAGTCTTTGTTGCTGACCACCCGAAAGACCAGTACCTGGTGAATCAAGTCTATCTTTCACTTCTTCCCAAAGACCAGCTTTGCGCAAAGAAGCTTCTACGATGCCGTCTAAATCAGATTTTTTAGATGCAAGGCCGTGAATTTTAGGTCCATAGCAAATATTTTCATAAATTGATTTAGGGAATGGATTTGGCTTTTGGAAAATCATGCCAACCGAAGCCCTTAACATTACAGGATCAAGGTTTTTACGATTAACATCAGCACCATCAACCAATAATTTGCCTTCTACGCGGCAAGTATCAATTGTGTCATTCATACGATTTATGCAACGTAAGAAAGTAGATTTTCCACAACCAGATGGGCCAATAAATGCCGTCACTGATTTCTCAGGAATATCAATATTTACATCAAATAAAGCTTGTTTCGCGCCGTAAAAAACATCAATTCCTTGCGCACTAACTTTTATTTGTTCTTGCGAAAAATTATGTACTTGTTTCAAGCTAGCGTTAGTGATTTCTGCAGTCATTTTAGATTCCTGTTTTTCTTTCGTGGCTGTAATTTCTTGCATCTTACCACCTTCTTTCAAATTTGCGACGAAGCGCGATTGCAGTAATATTCATAATTATCATGAATAATAATAGAATTATAATTGCGGCAGATGTACGCGCATCCCATGCACGTTCTGGCCTTCCTGCCCACATGAAGATTTCAACCGGTAAAACCGTTGCCGAGTCCATGAAGGTTTTTGGTACGTCCGCGATAAATGCCACCATACCAATCATAAGAAGTGGTGCAGTTTCACCCAAAGCATGAGCAAGCGCAAGAATTGTTCCCGTCATAATACCTGGTGTTGCAAGTGGTAAAACATGGTGGAAAATTGCTTGAACTTTAGAAGCACCAACACCTAAAGCCGCTTCGCGAATTGATGGTGGAACCGCTTTTAAAGAAGCCCTTGAAGCGATGATAATAACTGGCAAACTCATAAGAGCAAGCACGATACCACCAACAAGAGGTGCAGATCTTGGCATTCCAAAGAAATGTAGGAATACTGAGAAACCTAATAAACCGAATACGATTGATGGAACCGCAGCAAGATTATTAATATTAACTTCAATAAAATCCGTAATTGCATTTTTAGGTGCAAATTCTTCAAGATAAATCGCCGCCAATACACCGATTGGTACAGTGAATACCAAAGTAACCATAAGCGTTAAAATCGAACCAACAATCGCAGATAATAGACCAGCCATTTCCGCATCATTTGAATCTGATCTTGTAAGCAATGTATAGTTTGGTCTCGCTTTAATCATATTAGCTTCTTTTAATGACAAGCCATAAGCAATGGTTTCATCATCAATCGGGCGACCATCTTCAGGCATTTCAATAAATTGAGTATTCCATTTATTTGACTCAATTTTTGCCGGAACATTTGTAGATTTAACTAACAGAATTGCTTCAACTCTGTTTTCATCAATTTTATTGATTTTAAAAACATTCTCACCATTAACCAAAAGAACCGATGGCAGTGTGCTTGTTAATTCAAGTAATGAACCCGCACTTTTTGCCGCTTTTGCGTCGGCAATAATGCCTTCAACTGTCGCTAAATCACCAGAATTGGTTGATATTCTTGCATTAATCTCAGCTTTTAATACATCCGTTGTCGCAGCATTTAACTCAGCTTCAAGATTCTTAGCAGTACCTTGATAAATGCTTAGCTTACGATTATTTTCCACAATTGTTGCATCAAGATAATCAAGAAGTTTAACTCTTACATCTTTGAAAGCGCCATTTTCACTTAATTGGTAATTATTTTCACCAATTCCTTGAACATTAAGATTGGCTGCACCATTTTTAACAATAGTTTTGCCGAAACCACCTTTTAAGAACATGTCTAGGTCGTCATTCAATGCAAGTGAAGTATGAATAGTTTTACCAATTTGGTTTGGATCTTTTGCAACTTGTTTAGCAAGGTCGGTTGAACCAATAGAACTTACCATTTCCATTAATACATCAATACCAGTTCCATTTTCGGCTTCTGGGTATTTTTTCAATAGAGTATCAAGGATAATTCCACTGAAGTCACCTTGAGATCTAATATCTTCTGGCTTTTTAGTTCCCGCTGGATCTGCTTTTGCTGGCTCAATCATAGCATTAAGGACTAAACGATTTTCGCTTAAAGCAGGAAGCGCTTGACCGATAATTGAAAGCAATAAAAAGCCACATGCCACTATTGCAGTAATTACCATACCGATTCCAAAATATTTAAAGCGATTTTCCGAAGCATATCGTGATTTTAGCTTTGCAGCTATTATCGCTTTAGTATCAATAGGTTTGTTTTCCATATTTTTAATCTCTTGTTCTTTAGCGTTAGTATCAATCATATTTTTCACGATATTTTTGAACCACTCGCAGAGCGATAATATTTAAAATCAAAGTCACAAAGAATAGAACAAATCCTAATGCGAAGGCCGCATGAGTTTTAGGACTATCATATTCTTGGTCACCAGTAAGAAGCGTAACGATTTGAACCGTAACGGTTGTCATCATATCAAGCGGATTAAGTGACATATTGGCATTCATACCGGCCGCCATATTCACAATCATGGTTTCACCCAATGCACGTGATACAGCAAGCAATACAGAGCCAACAATACCAGGAAGCGCTGCTGGGAGAATTACTTTTCTTATTGTTTCAGATTTAGTAGCGCCCATTGCATAAGAGCCATCTCTTAAAGCTTGCGGAACTGAATTGATTACATCATCTGAAAGCGATGAAATGAAAGGTATAATCATAATACCCATAACAAGACCCGCAGCCAATGCACTTTGCGAAGATGTCGCAAGACCAAGACTTTCGCCTAAATCCCTTATGAAAGGTGCAACAATTAAAAGCGCAAAGAAACCATAAACAACGGTAGGAATACCTGCTAATAATTCCAATGCTGGCTTGATGTATGTACGGCTTTTTTCACTTGCATATTCTGAAAGGAAAATCGCAGAGCCAAGACCAACTGGTACAGCAACAACCATTGCGATTAACATAATCATGAATGTTCCAAGGAATAATGGTACTGCACCGAATGAGCCAGTCTGACCTACTTGGTCTGCCCTGATTGCAACTTGTGGCGACCATTGCGTTCCAAAAAGGAAATCAATTGCACTATAAGATTTGAAGAACTTAAATGTCTCAAATAATAGTGACATTACAATGCCGAATGTAGTTAGAATAGCGATACCAGAAGCCGCCATCATAATTATTTTTGCAATCTGTTCTACGCTATTTCTTGCACGGAAATCTTGATGGAATTTAGATTTCGCTAAGAAATAACCAAGTAACGCAACAGCAATTACAACCACACCAATTATAAGATTGAATAATCCATCATAATGACTAATACTTGCCGCAATATTTGCAATTTCTGCACTAGTTTGACTTGGAACTTGTCCATACGCAAGTTTTTGCGCATCGAGTAATAATAAAGCTTGTCCGGCATTATCAAGGCCAGAAAGCACGTCTGAATACTTACCCGCGATTATTGAATTACGTATATCGCCTTTTAAAATACTTGCGATTAATAATAGAATAGTAGCTGGTAAGAATGACCAAATAAAATTAAACCAACCATGATACATAGGTAAAGAATGTAATCTTTCACCAGTTTTACCAAGATTATGGCCAACTAATTGCGCGCGCCTTACGTTTTGAAAATAACTAAAACTAGCTATTGCCAAAACAATTAAAAATGCCGCAAGAATTATTGGTAGTTTTGAAAGTATGCCCACAATAAACCCTTTTTGAGAATATGGTTCTGTCTAGCCTGCTATATAGTAGTTTATGTGACAGATATATGACAAAACTGTTATAAATGAAAAAACATTTAATAGTTTATTAAGGAATTACACCAAATTCCCTTTACTGCGGGAAGTAAAAACTAAAAGCGGTAGCTTTGCCTTCAATGCTTTCAACATGGAATCCGCCTTTATGGCGCATAATAATATGTTTCACTATTGCAAGGCCAAGACCTGTGCCGCTTTTGCCTTGGATATTATTATCAATTCGATAGAATCTCTCACTCAATCTTGCCATATATTGCTTTTCAATACCAAGACCTTCGTTTTCAATTCTAAATATAGTATATAATTTACCAACGGGTTCTAGTGGGATACATAAAGAAGAATATGAAGAGCTTTTCCACGATTGATTGGCAATTTTTGAGGCTTCTTCGGCTTTAAGATTCTGCTTTATTATGATTTTTATATTAGTTTTCGCCGCGCCATATTTAACCGCATTATCAATTAAATTAGTAATGACTTGTTGAACTTGCTCCTTATCGCCTTTAACGCATAGGTTTTCTTCATTAAAATCACAGATAATTTTATTATCATTAGCTGAAATTATTGGCTCTAATGAATTGAGTGAAAAATTTGTGATTTCTTTAATGTCAAAATTGCCACTTGGGGGTAAATGCTCGTCAAGTTCAATTCTTGACAATGCCAATATGTCATTAACAAGCCTTATCATTCTATCAGCTTGTTTCTTCATTATGCCAATAAACTTATTTCTTGCCTTTTCATCGTCTTTTGCGGTTTCAGATATGGTTTCAAGAAAACCAACTATGCTAGCAAGGGGTGTTCTAAGCTCATGACCTGCATTTGCCAAAAACTCGCTTCTATTCTTTTGCGCATTTCTTATATCGGTTTCATCACGAATAGTTATAATAAATTTTGAAGTATTATCCGTCATAAATGGTGAAATACTTATTGTATCAAAGCGAGTTTCCGGAAAATGTGTTTCTAGAATGAATTCTTTTGGTTCAATAGTTTTTATACTTTGACTTATATTATTAAGTATTTCTGGATCTCTTAAATAGAATTCGATTCTTGAATAAATAGTTCGCGCATTAAATCTTTCTCTTGCTGTTTTATTTGCGAATAATAATCTTTGTTCGCTATCTATAATTAATACAGAATCTTGAATTGCATCAAGTGACGACGCAACCATTATTGAAATTTCTTCTTCGATTGTAAGAACGCGTTTTGGTTCAGGAGGGATTATAGGTTCTAATCTTATATCTTCATCAATTTCATTTTTTTTCTGTTTAATTACATTTAAAAATCTACCTGAAATAAAAGTTCCGAAAAATACAGAAAGTAAGAATACAAAAATCGGAGGTAATTCGGTAAAATTCTTTAAGCTAGTAAAAAAAACAAGTGAAAGCGCAAGACTGGAAAATGAATTTAAAATTCCCCAACTTATGTTAGTTTTCGGTTTTTCTTGTTTTAGATTCATACTGCGCCTATTTTTATTATTTCTTTATATAGCAAAATTAACATTTTTATTATATTGACTCGAAAAATATTTTAATAGCGTGCAAATGATAAATAATCTTTCAATTTTTATAATAGCCAAGAATGAAGCCGATAGAATCGCTAATACTATAAATGCTATTAAAGATTTAAGCGATGATATTATAGTTATTGATTCTGGATCTATTGATGACACTGTAACCATTGCTGAATCCCTAGGTGCAAAAGTCATTTTTAATGAATGGCCTGGATATGGCAAGCAAAAGCAATTTGGCGAAGATAATTGTAAAAATGATTGGCTTTTAAATCTTGACGCTGATGAAGTTGTCACCCCAGATTTAAAACAAGAAATAATTGATTTATTTAAGTCAGAGCCTGAGCCCGCCGCCTATAGCTTTCCAATCGCAGAAGTTTTTCCATTTGAAGATACACCACATAAATGGGCTTATGCTTTAAAGCCAGTAAGATTATATCATAAATCAATAGGCCGTTATAATCCTTCGATTGTTCATGATCGTGTTGATTTAGAAAGGGGCACAAAGATTACTGCATTAAAAGGCTTTGTTGCGCATTATTCTGTAAGATCTATTGGCGATCAAATTATTAAATTAAATAATTATGCCGATGCACAAGCCATTGATATGCATAATAGAGGCAAAAACTATTCTGTCCTTAGACTTGTATTTGAATTTCCTGTAAATTTTTTGAAAGCCTATATTGGAAGAAGACATTTCCTAAGAGGTGTTTATGGTTTTATGTCGGCAATGAATTATGCGTTTTACCGTTACTTAAGAATGGCTAAACATTGGGAAAGTAAACTTAATAAAAACTAAGTGTAACAAAATAAACACCAGTTCACTTAAAGTTACAGTTTGCAACATTTTGCCTATTGACACATTTATGCCATATTTGTATCTTGTATTTGTAAAGTTTCACTTAGTGTACTTTGCGGCGTTTCGGGGAGGAAGCGTCTTTTCTTACTATCTTATGTTTGATTAATTCAAAATTGAGAAAGCCGCGCATTTTATTTGCGCGGCTTATTTTTTAATAATTATAGAATTTTTTATTTCTTTTCCCAAGCACGCCAAAATGCTTCATAATGCTGAATAAATAATTTTTGCGCAGTATCTAAAACTATGCCTTGATCGCCAAAAGTTGATTTTAAAATAGAGAATAAGGCAATCGGTGCGCAAAATAAACGCGAAAGATTCGCAGGACTTGTTTCTATTAATTCGCCATTTTTTATTCCGCGAGCAAAAGCTTCGGTGAATTCTCTATAAATTTTAAAAATATATTTATCGAACATAGAATAAGAAATCGTTGGAAAATAATCGGCCTCAGCGAAAGCAATTTTCCAAGGCGCAAGATAAATAAGACTTGGCAAATCATTTAAAGATTTTTCAATTATTTTTTTTGTAGCTTCTCTTACGCTTATAGATTCATCTTGTAATATTGAAATAAACGAATCTCTATAGGCGGTAAGTGAATGCGCCATCCAAGCTTCAAATAATTCATCTTTCGAACGAAAATGTTTATAAATAATTGGTTTAGTTACGCCAAGCTTATCGGCAATATCCGACATTCTTGTGCCCGAATAGCCCTTCTTAACAAATAAATCCGTAGCAATATTTAAGATTCTAAGTCTTTTATCGTAATCGATTTGCTCAGTTGTATTATTCATTACAATAATTTCTTTCTAAAGCATAATATAGTTTGAGCTGTAATCAACGTAAGATTTAAAAGGCAAGTAATCATTATTTTATAATCATTACAATTATTTAATACAGTAAATATTTTAATTTAATAAAAAAAGAGCCTTGAAAAATCAAGGCTCTCTGTTTCAAAAATTGTGACAATACGTGTTTAGATTAGAAATCCATTCCGCCCATACCACCCATGCCGCCACCTGGCATAGCAGGCGCTGCATCACGCTTAGGCGCATCAACAACAGCAGCCTCAGTAGTGATAATCAATGAAGCCACAGAAGCCGCATCTTGAAGAGCAGTTCTTACAACTTTCATTGGGTCGATAATGCCAGATTTAACCATATCAACATATTCTTCAGTTTGCGCATTGAAACCAAAAGATTTGTCTTTGCTTTCAAAGATTTTAGCAACTACGATAGAACCTTCAACGCCAGCGTTTTCAACGATTTGACGAATAGGCGCTTGAAGCGCACGTTTAATGATTGCAATACCTGCATCTTCATCATCATTAATACCTTTAACAGTAATTGCTTGAGATGCACGAAGAAGCGCAGTACCACCACCAGGGACAATACCTTCTTCAACCGCAGCACGAGTAGCATTTAATGCATCATCAACGCGGTCTTTACGCTCTTTAACTTCTGATTCAGTCATGCCGCCAACACGGATAACCGCAACACCGCCCGCAAGCTTAGCAAGACGTTCTTGAAGTTTTTCACGGTCATAATCAGAAGTAGTTTCTTCGATTTGACGTTTGATTTGACCAACGCGTGCTTCAATATCAGCTTTAGCGCCAGCGCCATCTACAACAGTAGTATCATCTTTACGGATAGTTACTTTTTTCGCAGTACCAAGCATCTCAACAGAAACATTTTCAAGTTTAATGCCAAGATCTTCTGAAATAACTTCGCCGCCAGTAAGAATAGCGATATCTTCAAGCATTGCTTTACGACGATCACCAAAACCAGGTGCTTTAACCGCAACAACTTTTAAGCCACCGCGTAATTTATTCACAACAAGTGTAGCAAGCGCTTCGCCTTCAACATCTTCTGCGATGATTAATAGAGGACGGCCGCCTTGAACAACTGCTTCAAGAATTGGAAGAAGTGGTTGAAGTGAAGAAATTTTCTTTTCGAAAATTAATATCATAGGGTCATCAAGAACCGCTTCCATTTTGTCCGCATTTGTCACGAAATATGGTGACAAATAACCACGGTCAAACTGCATGCCTTCAACAACGTCTAATTCAGTTTCAGCAGATTTAGCTTCTTCAACTGTGATAACGCCTTCATTGCCAACTTTTGACATTGCAGAGGCAATCATTTCACCGATTGATGCTTCGCCATTTGCAGAAATAGTACCAACTTGCGCAATTTCTTCAGAAGAAGAAACTTTTTTCGCAGAAGTTTGAAGGTCTGCAACAACGTCAAGAACTGCTTTATCGATACCGCGTTTTAAATCCATTGGGTTACGACCAGATGAAACCGCTTTCATGCCTTCGCGAACAATCGCTTGAGCAAGAACAGTTGCAGTAGTAGTGCCGTCACCAGCAACATCATTAGTTTTAGAAGCAACTTCACGCAATAATTGTGCGCCAAGATTTTGGAATTGATCTTCTAATTCAATTTCTTTTGCAACAGAAACACCGTCTTTTGTAGTGCGTGGTGCACCAAAAGATTTTTGCATAACTACGAAGCGACCTTTAGGGCCCAAAGTAACTTTTACTGCATTGGCTAGAATATCTACGCCTTGCAACATTTTTTCACGTGCTTCAGCACCGAAATTTACAACTTTAGCTGCCATTTTTATCTCCAATAATAATTTTTAATTAAGCCAAAACACCAAGAACGTCAGATTCTTTCATGATCAATAAATCTTGACCATCGATTTTAACTTCGGTACCAGACCATTTTCCGAATAGGATTTTATCGCCAACTTTAATTTCTAAAGCTACGAATTTGCCATCTTCATCGCGAACACCCGCGCCAACAGCAATAACTTCGCCTTCTTGTGGCTTTTCTTTTGCAGTATCAGGAATAATGATTCCACCTTTAGTTTTGGTTTCTTCTTCAGTGCGTTTTACTAAAACACGGTCACCTAATGGACGAAAGCTCATGATAATCTCCTAATAATGAGTTTCAAAAAATTCATATGTTAGCAAAGGAGGGAATTTTAGCACTCACCCCCATCGACTGCTAACAAGTGGTAAGTAGTGACTGCACCAAAAAGTGTCAAGGTTTAACTGAAAAAATTAATGCACTATAAATTTGATATTTAACATTCTTGTGTTTATTGAAATAAAATTATATGAATTTGTTATAACACAAACTTAAATTCAAAATCACATTAGCAATCTTATAAGAGGTCTTTATGACAATCAATTTAAATAGGCGCAGTTTACTTATTAATAGTGCAGCAATAACAGCAATTGGTTTATCTGGCTGTTCAGTTTTAAAGCATGATCAATCCGCTGAATTAAAGACCCTTATTGATAGAATTACTAAAGAAACTTTATTAGATTCGCCGGAGACCGTTACAAGTTTCAATCTTCCAATTTCAATGCTTGGTGAAAATGTAATTGGTAAATCAAGCAATCGTTCAAAAGCGGCCGAAGAAGCAAGAAATAAAATGGTTGCTGGCTGGATAGCTGAACTTGAAAAAATCAAACAATCGAATCTTGAAGGCGATGATAAGCTTACTCAATCGATTATGCTTAGTGCTTCAAAATATTCTAATAATGCGGCTAAGTTTGGATATGGTGATGCGGGCTATGGCGCACCAAATCCGTATATTGTTTCACAATTAACGGGTGCTTATGTTGGTTATCCTGATTTCCTTGATAGCATTCATCCTGTAAAAACGCATGAAGATGCCGAAGGTTATATTTCAAGACTTGATGGCTTTGCGGTGCAAATTAAAGATGAAACCCAAAGACTTAATGAAGATGCTGCAAAAGGTGTTATCGCGCCTGATTTTATTATTAAAACCGCGCTAGAACAATTGGATAAATTTTTAAGCATAAAACCTGAAGAAACAGTTTTAGTAAGCTCAATTGTTGGAAAACTGAAAGAAGCCAAGCTTGAGCCTAAAGATTATAGTGTACGTGCCACCGCAATTGTAAAAGATAAAATATTGCCAGCTTATTCAAATCTTAAAACCAGTTTTGAAGTTTTACTTAAAAAAGCAAATTCAGACGCAGGTGTATGGAAACTTCCCCAAGGTGATGAATATTATAAAGCCGCACTTGCATATTGGACAACAACAACAAAAACCCCAACTGAAATTCATGAACTTGGCAAAAGCATAGTTCAATCATTAGGCGTAGAAATCGACAAAAGCCTTAAAGAAATTGGTTATACAGAAGGAAGCCTTGCACAGCGGATTGAAAAACTAACTAAAGATCCAAAATATGTTTATCCAAACAATGAAGCCGGCAAAACTAAACTGCTTGCCGATATAAATGTAAAAATGAATGAGCTTAAGGCGCTCTTACCAGATGTATTTGCAACACTGCCCAAAGCAGATTGCGAAGTAAAGCGCGTTCCAAGCTATACAGAAGCTGGTGCACCGGGCGGTTATTATATTCAGCCTGCCCCAGATGGTTCACGTCCTGGTGCATATTATATTAATTTGCGCGATACGGCGGCTTGGCCTTCTTGGTCACTCCCGACACTAACATATCATGAGGCAGTTCCAGGTCATCACAATCAAATCGCGCTTGCACAAGAAGCACAAGGCCTTCCATTCATTCGCTCTAAAATGCTTTGGTTCGGTGCTTATGGTGAAGGTTGGGCTTTATACGCAGAAACCTTGGCTGATGAGCTTGGGGTTTATAAAAATGATAAGCCTGGGCGGATTGGTTATTTACAATCAATGGCTTTCCGCGCAGCTCGCTGTGTAGTTGATACTGGCATTCATGCGATGAAATGGACCAAGCAACAAGCAATTGATTATATGGTTGAGGCAACAGGCGATACTTATGATAGTATTGAAACCGAAGTAGAGCGTTATTGCGTTTGGCCGGGGCAAGCAACTTGTTATATGGTTGGGCGTGTCAAAATAATGGAAATTCGCGATGCCGCGAAAAAAGCTCTTGGCGAAAAATTCGACATAAAAGCTTTTCATGATAAAATTCTATTATCTGGCGCAATGCCACTTGATGTTCTTGAGCAAGTCATTACAGATTGGGTCAAATCTGTAAAATAGAAAGCTATTATGAACGATAACCCTATACTTGAAAAAAGTTTTGCCTTTGCGGTCAAAGCTACGACGCTTTGCCGCAAGCTTAATGATGAAAATGATGAATATATTGTATCCGAGCAATTATTAAAAACCGCAATCAATATTGGTGCTTATGCTTCTGCGGCAGTAGCAGGACCAAGCCGTGTTGAATTTTTTGAAAATATGAATACGGCTTATTCCAATGCCCATAAAGCCAAATATTTTATTAGGCTTCTTGAAGCTACTGATTTTATCGATAATATTGATAATTATCTAGATGATATTGATGAAATTTGCAGAATACTTGGGACAATTCTTAAAGGCGCGAAAGCTTAGGTTTTGCGTTTTTGCACTAAGTACACGCCAAATAATATTACTCCTAATGCAATATATACTGTGTATGGCAATTTTTCGCCAAATGCGGCATAGCCAATGAAAATTGAAACAAAAGGCACTAGGTTTGAATAATTAGCTACCATTACTGGCCCAAGCGAATTAATCATTCTTACATATAATATGCTTGCAATTGCCGTTGGACCAATGCCAAGTGCAAATAATGCAAATAATGCAATATTATTATAATTAATTAGTCCATTTCTTATTTCTGCAAAAGCAAATGGAGTAGAAATTATTGCACCAGAAAATACAAAGCCAAAAGACAGAATAATTGGATCAAGATTAATTCCGCTTTTGCGTACAATAATCAAAGCCGCGCCATAGCAAAATGCCGCGCCAATTAAAGCCAATTGCCAAACCAATGATAAAGGCTGATTGCCAATTTCTAAAAGGCTTGGAATAAATAAAATTACCACGCCAATTATTCCAAGAAAAACACCAAATAATCTTTTTAAATCAAGTCCTTCATTTTTCACAAAAAAATGGGCAAGGATTGCCGTTGTTAATGGTGTCCCGGCAAGATAAATTGATGCCAAAGCAGAAGGTATATGTGCCTGTGCACTTACTACAAGAAAAAATGGTAATAATGAGCCAATAATACCAATTGATGCCATTACGCCCCAAGCTTTATAATCCTTGAAACTTGGAATTTGTTTTTTCATAAATTTCGCGCATATATAAAGAAAAATTGCGCCAATCCATAATCTTCCAGATACTACGAGTATTGGGTCAATATGACCTATAGTTAGATTATTGAGACCATAAGCAGCACCCCATAAAATTATAAGAAGTGATAATAATGAGAATTCTTTAAGTTTAAATGCCATTTGTGGCTTTCAAATTTTCTTTCTCAAAAAAATTACGAGTATTTTTGACATCTTCATGCATTTGAACAATTAATTCATCAATATTATCGAATTTCTCTTCACCTCTTAAATATTCATGAAGCTGGGCCATTATATTTTTATCATAAAGATCGCCATCAAAATCCAAAATAAAAGCTTCAAATAATGGATCTCTTATACCTGTTGTTGGTGTTCTTCCAAAATTAGCTACCCCCATGCGCCAAACACCATCACCAATATTTACTTTGACCGCATAAATTCCATATTTTGGCTCTAATTGTTCTTTAAGTTTAAGATTAGCGGTTGGAAAACCTAATTTCCTTCCAAGTTTTTGTCCATGTTCGACTATGCCCTCAATAGTCCATGCATGCCCAAGAAGTTTATTTGCGGCACTAATATTACCACTGATTATTTCATTTCTTATGCGTGTCGATGAAATACGTTCTTCATTATCGGTAAATTCAGAAGTTATAATGGTTTCGATTCCAAGACCTGCGCATTTTTCTTTTAAATAATTTGCATCCGCAGATCTGCCCTTACCAAAATTAAAATCATGACCAACCGAAATTAATTTAGGTGAAATTTTATTTTGTAAAAGCTCAATAAATTCATCGGGTGAAAGTGATGCGATTTTATGATTAAAATCCATAACATATAAAAAATCTAAGTTAAGTTTTTTACTTAATTCGATAGTTACATTTAAGCTTGCAAGCCTAAGGCCAGTTTTATCTTTTGCAAAATATAATTTTGGAGGCGGTTCAAAAATTATTAAGCCAGTTGGGCTATTTATAATTTTCGCATTATTAATCACGGCAATATGGCCAAGATGCAAACCATCGAAAGCGCCAAGTGCAATACCTGCGCCTTTTAAATTCTCTGGTAAAGTTTCCATATTAGTGAAAACCTGCATTTAAAATCCTTTAGTTCGGAACCATTACAACAGCTTCACCTGCTACTACTATTTTATTATTAAGCTTAGCAATAGTCGTTAATGTAGCAAAACACTTTTTCGGGTTTAATTCTTTTACAGTAACACAGACTTCGACTTCTGAACCTACTGGCACTGCACGTCTGAAATCTAATGATTGTGAGATGTAAATAACCCCAGGGCCAGGTAGTTCCTGAGCAATAATTGCAGAGAAAAGTGATGCCGTAAGCATGCCATGAACTATTTTTTGACCAAATTGAGTAGTTTTTGCATATTCTTCATCAAGATGAATGGGATTTTTATCACCAGTTGCAGTAGAAAAAAGCAGTACATCATTTTCACCAATAATTCTTTTAAAATCAACAGATTGACCTATTGTAAGCTCATCAAATTTATATCCTTTTTGGGCTTCACTAGATAAATTTTTCATAAAATTTCACCTTTTTTCAAATTGATTCACTCTTCTTTAGAATCTTTGTGATTAATTAGAAAATGGAATTACAGCAAGTAATTTAAAATTTGCGCCAAAACATTGTGGGAGAATACAAAATGGCAGTTGATTTGAATGCTCCAGTTCTTGTGGTTGATGATTATCAAACCATGATTAGGATCATTAGAAACCTTTTAAAACAATTAGGTTTTGATAATGTTGACGAAGCCGCAGACGGTAGCGAAGCATTAGCTAAGATGAAGTCTAAAAAATATGGTCTTGTTATTTCTGATTGGAACATGGAGCCTATGACTGGCTATGAGCTTTTAAGAGAAGTTCGTTCTGATGAGATTTTAAAGCCAACTCCATTTATTATGGTGACCGCAGAATCAAAAACGGAAAACGTAATAGCTGCGAAAAAAGCTGGTGTTAATAATTATATTGTTAAGCCTTTTAATGCTGCAACTCTTAAAATGAAAATTGCATCTGTTTTAGGTGATTTCTAATAAAAATTTAATCCATAAGGATATATAAAATGGCTACACCTGAAGTAGTACTGCGAGTTAAAGAAGCTCTTAGCTCTTTGAAAGATGCTGACCTAAAAGATCCGCGCCTTGGTGAGGTATTAACCCTTGCCAGTCAAATGTCTGATGCAATGATGGCATTTTTTAGCTCTATTGATAGCTCTTTAGTTGGCGAATTGAAATATTTATCTGAATATATTCATCGCACTAAAACTGAAATTGCCGCTTTAAGACCAAATGATATTAAAAATTCTGGTTTCCCAACTGCTGGCGCCGAATTAGATGCGATTGTTGAAAATACTGCCGATGCAACGCATAAAATTATGGAAGCCGCTGAAACTGTTATGTCTGCTGATACTTCTGATGCACTTGCGTATCAAGGTCTTGTTTGCGATAAAATGATGGAAATCTTTGAAGCTTGTTCTTTCCAAGATATAACCGGTCAACGTGTTAAAAAGATTGTTGATACTTTAAACCATATTGAAGCAAGAATTGATAAATTCACTTCTGTAATGGGTGTTGAAGACGCAGTAGACACAGAATTAACCGAAGAAGAAAAGCGCAAAAAAGCACTTCTTTTAAACGGCCCTGCTCTTAATGGCCCCGAAGTTCAGCAAGATACAATTGACGCATTATTTGATGATGCGCCGGCGACTATGGATCAGGACGCTTTGGATTCTTTATTTGATTAGAATAATGGTGGGAAAGACGTATTTGTCTTAAACTAGGCGGCTTGGCAACAAGCCGCCTTTTTTTATTTGGAAAATATTATTTAGGCGCAGCGTCTTTTAAAGACCATTGTTCAATTAATTGTCCAAGCTCTGAGTTATCGCCCTCTGGAAGCCCTATATAAATATGGATATATAAATCACCTGCGACCGGTGCTTGCTGTACACCGCGTCCTTTTAATCTAAGAATTTGCCCTGAATATGCATTAGGTTTAACCGACATTGCAACTAATCCAGACGGAGTTTCAATTTCGATTTTTCCGCCAAATATTGCCGTCTTAAGATTAATAAAGACATTTGAATGAACATCCTTATCTTCAATACGGAAACGATTATCAGGAATAATTTTTAGCTTTACCAATAAATCGCCATTTGGACCGCCATTTTTACCATGCATTCCTTTGCCTTTTAAACGCAAAGTCTTGCCATCTTGGGAGCCTACGGGAATATTAATCTCAACATCTTTATTATTGATTTTAAGACGTTTTTTTGCGCCATTAATAATATCTATGGTTTCGACTTCAAGAAAACTATTGACATCATTACCGCGAACGCCCGATGAAGATTTAGCATTTCTTATGCCTGCACCAAAAAGGTCTCCGAAGAAATCTTCAAATTCAGGGGAACCAAAACCGCCCGCTTGCGCTTTTTGTCCGCCTCTGTTCATGCCTGCAAAAGGACCACCAGGGCCGAATGGATCACCGCCAGCAAAGCCGCCAGAGCCGCCACCAAAGCCTCCACCACCAAAGCCGCCAAATTTTGGATTACCATCGGCGTCAATTTCGCCCCTATCATATTTAGCTTTTCTTTCTTCATCATCAAGAAAAGTAAAACTTGCTGAAACTTTTTTAAATTTCTCTTCAGCCGCTTTATTATTAGGGTTTTTATCGGGGTGCAGCTCTTTGGCGAGCTTTCTATAAGCTTTACGTACCTCTGCATGAGGCGAACCTTTTGCAACACCTAAAACTATATATGGATCTTCTGCCATCATAAAACCTTTTTCTTTCTATTTAGGGCTTTATGAATAGAAACAAAAGGGGTCAAGTGATTTTAGTTTATGGCAATTGCTTCTTCAAATTTTATGCCTTTACCATAAGCATTTATTTCAAAAATTCTTAAACTTAGAACACTTTGTAAACTTCCAAAATCGGTAAGTTCATTAATATAAATAATTGAATTATCATTTGTTTGAAATGAATTAATAATATTACCATTATTCATAATTTCTATTAAAAACTGCCTTTGCGTGAAATCCGAAAAATCAAGATTATCCGCAC